>NZ_JBHUOR010000141.1:0-80411 GCF_042686175.1 Kurthia populi
CGAAACGATGAACAACGGCTGACAAGCAGATAAAAAAGACATTCATGATTTGAATAAAATCGTGAATGTCTTTTCTTATTGACTAGGGTTTTGTCCCAGCCTCTTCTTTTTATTGAGAAATATAATATTAAGTAAGAAAGGATTTACATCAGCTTTCCATTAACCTTTAAATGGATTATCTGGATTAATATAAATACGTTCCATTTGTTTCGCTTGACCCGTTTTATCATCCAGCTCAACAAATACAGCACTTAATACCGCGTCGCCTTTTGTTGGTACTTCAAAACGAACAGGTAAATTTGTTTGGAAACGATAAAGGACACTTTCTTTTTTCATCCCTAATACTTCATTATAAGGACCTGTCATTCCTACATCACTAATATAAGCTGTTCCGCCTGGTAAAATACGAGAATCAGCTGTTTGAACATGTGTATGCGTGCCGACAACACATGATGCTTCTCCCGCTAGATGCCAGCCAAGCGCAATTTTTTCACTCGTTGTTTCAGCATGGAAATCAACGAAAACAAGTGGTGATACTTTTTTTGCTTCTGCTACAAGATCTTTCCCCATTTTAAACGGATCTTCATGCGGTGGTAAAAAGACACGACCATGTAAGTTAATAATTGAAATAGTTTGACCATTTTTTGTTACTGTCGTCATCCCTTTACCCGGCGCATCCTCTGAGAAGTTTGCTGGACGTACTAAATAATCAGCGTCATCGATAAAATCAAAAATTTCGCGTTGATCCCACGTATGGTTCCCCATTGTCATAGCATCGACACCCATCATTAATAAATCTTGATAAATACGACGTGTTAATCCGCGTCCTTTTGCGGCATTTTCTGCATTTGCGATGACAACATCAATAGCATATTTACGCTTTAATTTTGGTAGGTATTTCTCTACAGCATCTAAACCGATGTCCCCTACGATATCGCCGATAAATAAAACTTTCATTGTTTAAGCTCCTTAATAATACAAGTTATCTTTACTTTACCACAATACGCTTCTGCTTTGGAAAATGCATTAAAAAAGAAGAGATTTGCCTAAGCAATCTCTTCTTCCCTTTATTTTGCATATTCAACAGCGCGTGTTTCACGAATGACCGTAATTTTAATATGTCCTGGGTAATCCAGTTCATCTTCAATACGTTTTCGAATATCGCGTGCAAGACGATGTGATGATAAATCATCTACAGCATCTGGACGTACAATAATACGAATTTCACGACCTGCTTGAATCGCATATGATTTTTCGACACCTTCATAAGATTCGGAAATCTCTTCTAGCTTTTCAAGACGACGAATATAGTTTTCAAGCGTTTCACTACGAGCACCTGGGCGTGCAGCTGATAATGCATCAGCGGCCGCTACAAGCACCGCAATAACAGATGTTGCTTCTGTATCACCGTGGTGAGAAGCAATACTATTAATAACGACTGGATGCTCTTTGTATTTTGTAGCAAGCTCTACGCCGATTTCAACGTGTGAGCCTTCTACTTCATGATCAATTGCTTTACCGATATCGTGCAGTAACCCTGCACGCTTCGCAAGCATCACATCTTCACCAAGTTCAGCAGCAAGTAAACCTGTTAAATGCGCTACTTCGATTGAGTGTTTTAAAACATTTTGACCGTAACTTGTGCGATACTTCATACGACCTAAAATTTTCATTAAATCTGGATGTAAATTGTGAATGCCAAGGTCAAATGTTGTTTGTTCCCCAGTTTCACGAATTTGTTCATCAATTTCACGACGAGATTTTTCCACCATTTCCTCGATACGCGCTGGGTGAATACGGCCGTCTTGTACTAATTTTTCAAGAGCTAGGCGAGCTGTTTCACGACGAATCGGATCGAAGCCTGAAAGAATAACTGCTTCTGGTGTATCATCGATAATTAAATCGATGCCCGTCAATGTTTCAAGTGTACGAATGTTACGACCTTCGCGGCCAATAATACGGCCTTTCATTTCATCGTTTGGTAAATTCACGACCGAAACAGTTGTTTCAGCCACATGATCTGCAGCAAAACGTTGAATTGCTAATGATAAAATTTCGCGCGCTTTCTTATCTGCTGTTTCTTTAGCACCTGATTCCGCTTCCTTTGTCATAACAGCGATATCAGTAGTAAGTTCTGTTTCTACGTCTTTAAGAATAATTTCTTTTGCTTCATCGCGTGTTAGAGCTGAAATACGTTCAAGTTCAGCGCTTTGTTTAGCTACAAGCTCTTCTGCTTTGCCTTCCATCTGTTCAATATGCTGTTGTCTGTCAGCTAGAGACGTTTCCTTACGCTCTAAAGCTGTCTCTCGATTATCGAGAGATTCATCCTTACGATCTAAGTTTTCTTCACGCATTAACAAGCGGTTTTCTTGTTTTTGTAATTCAGAACGACGATCACGGATTTCAGTTTCTGCTTCTGTTCGAAGTTTGTGAGTTTCATCTTTTGCTTCAAGAAGTGCTTCCTTCTTCAGTGCTTCCGCTTCTCTTTTACCATCTTCGATAATCATTTCTGCGGTACTTTTAGCACCTGTCACTTTTGAATCATTCACTTTTTTCATGACGAAATAGATAACAGCGGCACCGACGATGAGTCCAAGCAAAGCGGAGATTATGATTTCAATGCCCATTCGAACACCTCCTCTTGCTATTTTAAAAAAACATTTCAGTCGGCTATACATTGCATATTACAATATACTGCCTATTTCATTTCAGTTTAGAAATAATACAATTTCATTGTATAGATGAAGAAAAGGGCTGTCAAGGATTCACAGTATTTGGATATTCTTTTCTTTCGTCATACGAATTATTTTCATATTATAAAAAATGTGTATTTTTTTATTAAAAACACATAAAAAGAGAGCTGTTCTGATAAGAAGATACTTACAGAACAGCTCACTTATAAATCGATAGTCTTATTCTTTGTCTAAACCTAAATCAGCAGCTAATGCTGGATCCATTTTTTCTTCCTCTTCTTCAGGAACAACATATTCTTCGCTAGCAATACCTGCTGCCACACGAATTTTTTGTGCGATTTCTGCGCAAACTTCTGGATTTTCTTTTAAGAATTGTTTTGCATTTTCACGGCCTTGACCTAAACGTTCGTCACCGTAAGCAAACCATGAACCCGATTTTTGAACGATTTCATATTCAACACCAAGGTCAACTACTTCCCCAACGTATGAAATTCCTTCACCATACATAATATCAACTTCTGCTACTTTAAATGGTGGCGCTACTTTATTTTTCACAACTTTAATCTTTGTACGGTTACCGACCATGTCACTACCTTGTTTAATTGTTTCAGCACGACGCACTTCTAAACGAATTGTTGAATAGAATTTAAGTGCACGACCACCTGTAGTTGTTTCAGGGTTACCAAACATAACACCGATTTTTTCACGTACTTGGTTAATGAAAATAGCGATACAGTTCGATTTGTTAATGATACCTGATAATTTACGTAACGCTTGAGACAATAGTGATAGGTAAGATTTTGATGTTATCTCCATCTTTTCCCCCACTCCACACCGTACGTGAGATTTTCACCTCATACGGCGTTCCATCAAGAATTTTATCAAGATGTAATCAATGTATTTTCTACCTTGAGACGATACTGATTTATTAGATGTATGATTTCGTTCGGCTTTTTGGGATTCTTCTTACTACCATTTTGTTCATAAAGTCGAAGTACATTTTTGAGTAACGTTTCGACTGTTTCTTCTTTTGTTGTGTGTATTAATTTATGAACTTCTTTATGAAGAATTACCAAGTTTGCATATTTGTCTGAACCACCAAATTTACGTGGTTTCTTGTGATGGCAAGAGATTTCATTTATATTCAGGGATTTTCCTGTTATTCTACATTTGCCATTTTGTGCGACATACAGGCCGATTCTGTTATCGTTGTATTCAATTGTTTCTTTCGGATTAGGGTTTCTAACTAAGTGTTCTACAATCCTCATATCAGCTGATATTAGGTTATCGTGAATTAGTTTCCTACCTTCAACAGTAAAATCGCAAGTCGTTTGATTAAGATTCATCGGCGCTTTTGTCTTTACACCCGATAAAGGGTATAAAGCTCTTTTACCTACGTGATAAATCCTATAACTATTTACGTAATCAGGATAAAGTTTCTGATAAGACTTATCATCTGTTTTTCCCTTTCGTACACTCATTATATTTTTTAACCTGTTCTTTATTGTTGCTATTGTTTTGTGTTCTATTTCACACATATCTTTATTAATGTGTGTAGCCACTTTATAATAGCTGTGATATCCCAAAACCATACTGTTATATCTACCAACCTGATAATTGACTTTTTCTGGTTTGCATTTTTGTATGTTTTTGATTTGCTTTTTTAAATCCGTAAGGATTTTCTTTTTAGCTCTATCACATAGATAGGATTGAACAACCCATTTGTTACCTTTTGAAACTGCTTTCAGTTTGAACCCTAGGAATTCTGTATAGTTCGTTTTCAAATTTACTACTTTTGATTTTTCGGGGCTGATTTCCAATCGTAATCTTTTCTTAAGCCATTCTGTAACCGCGTGAAATACTTTAACTGCAGTTGGATAGTCTCTACACATAATTTTAAAATCATCTGCATATCTAACTAACCATATTTCTTTCATATCAGTTGTTTTCAGCGCTCTAAACTTTTTACCTGTTGACGAGTATTCGTGTCTCGTTTCAAAAGTTTCCCATTGTGAGGAAACCCACCAATCAAGTTCGTTCAGGTATATGTTACTTAGAATTGGACTTATGATTCCACCCTGAGGTGTTCCCTTTGTTGGGATTCCTATTCCCTCTATTGGAGCTTTAACGAGCTTCTTTATTATACTGATTACTCGTTTATCTCTAATGCCCATATTCCACATTTGTTTGATTAGTATATTATGGTCTACATTATCGAAGAAAGATTTTATATCTACATCTACTACATACGTTATTTGCGATTGGTGTACCATATGGTGAACTCTCGCAATTGCGTGATGTGCTGACCTATTATCTCTAAATCCATAACTATGTGGGTGCATTTTTGCTTCAGCGATTGGTTTAAGAATTTGTAAGATACATTGTTGTACCAGTCTGTCGCTTATCGTTGGGATTCCGAGGGGTCTTAATTTCCCATCAGCTTTAGTTATCATTATTCTTTTGACTGCTTGCGGTTTGTAATCTTCCAGTTTATTTCTAACCAATTTGATTACATCTGTCTCCGTTAAGCTTTTTATGTCATCGATTGTTTTACCATCTACTCCCGCTGTCTTTGCGCCCTTATTGTTCTTTGTTGCTCGATATGCTCTAACAATATTCTGCTCATTTACGATTAATTCATATAGTTTTGTAAAATGTTTATTTTCTTTACTTAACTTGTGTAATTCATCGTACATATCTTGCGTTTGGTAGTATTCCGAATGTCGAAGACTATCTTTCTTTCTTGGATTTTCGGGTAGTGAAGTCGGTTTCCCCAATTTCTTGGCTCACCTCTTATGCTTCTTACTCGAACCTTCAATCATACATTAATTTCATCTGATTAAAATTCTTTGACTTGTGGCTATCCCTCCACCCTTTATTATCGGGGTTTCAACGGTACTGTGCCACTACTTTCACAACGATAAAGATATGTTATAGACAAGTCCTTTCCATATCAACACTTCATAGATAGTAAGTCTCTCCGTGTTCGTTGCTTACCACGTTCCAACATTTTTATCTGTACATACAACCCTTAGGTGCTACCTTTAAACCTGTTCGCTTGATAATGCCTTTAACATTATAAGGTCTTTCATAGTCTAAAGTTTTACTCAACCTTACGAACGTCATCTATTTGATGACAACAACATTTCTGTTGTCCAGCTTATAGGTTCGTACATTCGGTAGTTCGTCAGTTCCATTTTGTAAGGAACATTCTCACCATAGGTGTTTTATAGACCCCCGACCTATCTGACACAACCTTTGCCTCCAAAGGTCTTTCCTCGCCTCTAAATCAACGTTAGGGCATCATTCAGCCGTCTTCAACGGGCTTTATACATATAAGTTCTTACTCACTTCTATGCACACCGTAGTATTAGGGAAGACGTTTCAGGGCGTTACTCCATCATTCCATCTTTCAAAATGTTAGTTCTCCTAATCTTTAGAATTGTATAACTACCTAAACACAACGTGAATCAACACGATTCGTAGTCTCAAATTCCATCTAATTAGTGGCTAATCTTTTCAATTAGCAACGTGTCACACTTAAACGAGCTTGTAGACCCATGTGAGAGTCGCCCATTTCTCCCTCGATTTCAGCTTTCGGTACTAATGCTGCAACAGAGTCAATGATGATAATATCGATAGCTCCACTACGTACTAATGCTTCAGTAATTTCAAGTGCTTGTTCACCTGTATCTGGTTGAGATAGTAATAGTTCGTCGATATTAACGCCTAATTTTTCTGCATATGATGGGTCTAATGCGTGCTCAGCATCGATGAATGCTGCTTGACCACCATTGCGTTGTACTTCAGCAATTGCATGAAGCGCAACCGTTGTTTTACCTGATGATTCGGGTCCATATACTTCAATAATACGACCTTTAGGGAAACCACCAACTCCAAGAGATAAATCAAGTGTTAATGAACCAGTTGATGATGTAGAAATTTTTCTATCTGCTTGTTCCCCTAATTTCATTACTGAACCTTTACCAAATTGTTTTTCAATTTGCTTTAATGCCATATCTAAGGCAGCTTTACGATCGTTCAATGTATTTCCTCCTTCAT
The DNA here is from genome assembly GCF_042686175.1 of Kurthia populi. Classification (NCBI taxonomy): domain Bacteria; kingdom Bacillati; phylum Bacillota; class Bacilli; order Caryophanales; family Caryophanaceae; genus Kurthia; species Kurthia populi. The sequence goes on from NZ_JBHUOR010000141.1 coordinate 6,756, forward strand.
TACACGTCTGTTGTGTCTATACATACTACTATACTTCAATTTCATAAAATACTCAAGAAAAAAGCGAACATTTATTCGTACTTTTTTCTGCTGTTCTGTAATTATAAGTTGTTTTTTTTGGACGTTCAAACGAAACGTCCCAAATTTATTAGCTATTTTTTAATTTTGAATAACCCTGTTCGCTTAATAATTGAATAATAAAATTTTGACATGCTTTAACAGCTAACAAACGATTCGTATTGCGCTGAGCTGACAACTGAAGCTTATACGTATGCACTGTATCTTTTATCGCAATTCCAATCCATACTGTACCAGCTGGGCTACCATCATGTGCATCAGGACCTGCAGCACCCGTCAAACCAACTCCAATATCCGCATCAAATTTCTCACGGGCACTTAAAGCCATTGCTTCTGCACACTGTGAGCTCACAACCGTATATTCTTCAAGAAGTTCTCGAGAGATATCTAGTTGTTTAATTTTCATTTCTTCATTATAAACAACAACACCACCTTGTAATGCTTCTCCTACTCCAGGAATATCCGCTAATGTTGCCATAAAACGTCCTGCAGTTAAGCTTTCTGCAGCAGCTATTGTTAACTTATTATCGATAAGCATTTCCACTAGCTTAGACGATAGTGAATCGTCATTAATACCGTAAAAGTGTTTCCTAACACGTTGTAAAATTTCTTGTTGAATTGGTTCAATTAACTCACGGGCACGTATTTCACTCTCTGCTTGAGCTGTAATTCGTAGCATGACTTCTCCGTCACTAGCAAGCGGTGCAACCGTTGGATTCGTTAAATCTAACAAATCCGATACTTCTACCTCGAGTGCTGATTCCCCAATACCATAAAAATGAAGCACCTGCGATACGATTTGCTCGCCATCACTAACAATCGATGCTAATAAAGGTTTTGCCTCAAATTGAAACATTGGTTCTAACTCACTCGGTGGTCCAGGTAATAACATATAGAAATGCTTATCTGTTTCATAAAGCATTCCGGGCGCCATCCCATGACGATTTGTCAACACCGTCGCACCGTCTAGGACAAGTGCTTGTTTTTTATTATTGTCTGTCATCACGCGATTTCTCACATCAAAAAAATGTTGAATACTCGCCATTGCTTGATCATCTTGTACGAGATTTACGCCTAAATGCTGTGCAATGGTCTCCTTCGTTAAGTCATCCTTTGTTGGACCCAATCCACCACTAAAAATAATGATATCTGCTCGGCTCTCAGCAATCTCAATCGCTTGCAACAATCGTCTCGGATTATCCCCAACAACTGTATGATGGTAAATATGAATTCCTAATTCCGTTAATTGACTTGAAATAAATCGTGCATTCGTGTTATTGATTTGCCCAAGTAATAGCTCCGAACCTACTGCAATAATTTCTGCATTCATGCGTTTTCTCCTCCAAATAAAAAAATACTTTCTATACATATTTACCATAAAGTATAGAAAGTATTCAAAATTGATTAATTAAATTACATTGAGTCTAATAAAAGACGACGATTTTTCCAGAAATAATCGAGACCTGATAACAATGTAAAGAAGAATGCTACATATAACATGATTTGGTCAAATGGGAAATTCCACATTTCAAAAATGATGTTGTGCAATAGTAAAAACGCTAATGCTACCATTTGAGACCATGTTTTAAGCTTTCCTAAGTTACTTGCAGCAATAATGACATTTTGCTCCGCGCCAATTGAACGAAGGCCTGTAACAGCAAACTCACGCGCTACAATGACGATGATTACCCATGCAGGTGCTACACCCCATTGCACTAAAATAATAAATGCTGCTGTGACTAATAATTTGTCCGCTAATGGGTCTAAAAATTTCCCCATATTCGTTACTAAATTATATTTACGAGCTAAGTGACCATCAAAGAAATCGGTAATTGATGCAATAATAAATACAATCGCACCGACTAAATGTTCAATTGGCATTGTAGCGCCAAGTAACGTAATGTTACCCCATCCAAAATTGACAACCATTAAAATAACGAAAATCGGAATCATCACGACACGAGAAACGGTTATTTTGTTTGGTAAATTCATTTCTTTCACCCTTTTTCAAAGAAAATAGCCATCAAATGATGACTATCTTCTGACATTATTTCATTTCAATAACAATATTTTGCGTTGGACGACTTGAAGCAGGAACTAATAGTTTTACTTCTTTGTTGTTAATAAATACTTTCCCTGCTGAAGCAGCACCTAAACGAATTCGAATTGATTCTTGGTCTTTTGCATTATATTCTAACTTTTGACCACTTGAATACATTTTACCTGTTACAAGATTTGCACCTGAAGCAGTTGTAATACCAACCCAGTTTTCGCCAGTCATTTCAACACGAACTTTGAAGTTTTTCGTATTAGATAATGTGTATTTCGTTGTTGCACCATCGCCAGCATCTGTACCTTTTGATAACTTACCAGCTTTTTTCTTTTCTTTCGCTGCTTTTTCTTTAGCAGCTTTCTCTTTCGCCGCTTTTTTCTTAGCAGCAGCTTCTTTTTTCGCTGCTTTTTCTTCCGCTTCTTGATCTTTTACTTCTTGTTCTTTCGTTGTATCTACTTTAGTTTCTGTAGATGTAGCTGCTTTTTGTTCTTGCTTCACGTCATCTGTTACATCATTATTTTTAGATTGATGATTCGCTAAGAACCAAATCACTGCAATCACAACAATGACAACGACAGCCACCGCAATTTTCGGCATTAAATCGGTCATTTTACGTTGTGGCTTAGCTGTTTGCTTAATTTTCGCTGCAGGTTGTGCTGTACGTTGATTCGTACCACCTTTTGGTTGCTGAATCGCAGTTGATACTGTTCCAGCCGCCTCTGCTGCTTTATTCGCAGGAATTTCAGATTTATATGTTTCTAAAATTTCATTGGCATCTAATCCGACTGCCTCTGCGTATTGTTTAATAAATGCACGTACATAAAATGCACCGGGCATTACGCTAAAATTGCCTTCCTCGATGGCAGACAAATAGCGTTTTTGGATTTTTGTGATTTCTTGTAAATCTTCCAAACTATACCCTTTGGCCATTCTCGCTTCTTTTAAGCGAGTACCTAGTTCTGCCAAGTTAAACACCTACCTGTTAAAAGTTAAAGTCTCCAAAACCGCCGAAACCACCTGATTCGTTGAAGAAATCATTTTGTTGCTCATGCTTTTCAAGAATCTGATATGTAATTTCTTCCTCTGGATGATGTCTCAATTCGATTATATAATCGAAATCTTCTAGCGTGTATTCCGAATGTTGAACGAAAATATCAGGATGCTCCACTACTTTAATGGATGGTTGTTGCATCATTTCTCGCACTAATTGTTGATGTCGTTCGTCTGGCGAACGGCGCGTCACTGCTCCGTCAATAATAAATACATTATTACCACCATATTCATCACCATGTAGCTTCTGACGCACCGTCTGTTTAATCATTGTAGACGATAAAAAGAGCCATTTTTTGTTCGCACAAACACTGGCTGCTACAATAGATTCCGTTTTTCCAACACGAGGCATACCACGTACCCCAATTAATTTATGTCCTTCTTTTTTAAATAGTTCGGCCATAAAATCCACTAAAATCCCTAGTTCATCGCGTACAAAACGAAATGTCTTCGTTTCGTCGCCCTCCCGTTGAATGTAACGACCATGACGAATTGCTAACCGATCTCGCGTTGTTGGTTTTCTAAATTTTGTCACACGAATCATTTCCATCGTAGAGACAATATTTCGAAATCGTTCAATTTGCTCAGCCTTTTCAGCGCGAATCAACATACCGCGACGCACTAAATCGACACCATTAATTGTAACAATATTGACACGCAGCATACCTAATAGCGACGCAATATCTCCTAATAAACCCGGACGATTTACCTGTATCTCATATTCAAAATACCATTCGTTCATACAAGGTTCTCCCTTCATATATAACGATTAAAACATTTCTATGTTTCATAATAGCGGATTTTGTAACAGATTAAAAGAAAAAAAGGAAAACTACGACAAAACGATGACATTCCTTTCATTTTCAAAATCTATTTCATACTTTTTTTATGTACATTGCCAAATACTTGTTGAATGAAAAAAAGCTGAAATCGTCACCTTGTACGTTTCCAGCTTTTTTCATTAAATATACCAGCCACCATTAACACGCATGATTTGTCCGGTCATATAATCTGCTTTTCCAGATAATAAAAATGATACAAAATGTGCCACTTCTTGTGGTTGGCCTGCTCGTGCCATCGGAATTTCCGATACAACATCCGCAAGCTCTTGCTCGGTTAAATGCCCATTCATCGATGTTTGAATCATCCCCGGTGACACAGCATTTACTTTCATACCATTAAAAGCGACTTCCTGTGCATAGGCTTTTACAAAACTATGCACCGCACCCTTAACCGCTGAATACATCACTTCGCCAGCGCCACCCGCTTCGCCCCAAATTGAGCCAATCATGGCGATGTAGCTCGATTCATGACGACGCATTTTAGGTGCTAGTTCTCGAATAATTTCTACAGGCGATTGCACATGCACCATCCAAAGCGACTGCATATCACTCGCAGTTGTGTCATCAATCAATTTATATAAGGCTTGTCCACTCGCTACAACAATCGCTTCGATATCAAAGATAGACTGTGCAAGCTTTTCTGCAGCTCCTGGTATACTGAGCTCCGCTTGAATCATCATAAATTCTTGCTCAGGATAAAGCGCCATTAATTCCTCTGTTAATGCAGTCACGGGGTGGCGATTGTATTGTAAGTATAAGCTAAAACCATCCTTTGCAAGCTCACGAGCCGTCGCCGAACCAATTGCCCCAGAAGCACCTAACACTAAACAAAAGCGTTTCATTAAGCTTGCGCCTCTTTTGTTAATGGATTAATCGTAAAGACAGATTGTTGGCTTTCACCTGTGATCGATGTTAATGCTTGCTCGACATCCGCTATCGTTAACTCCTCAATAACTGGGACAATATCAAATAGGTTCATATCATTGAATTTATAACGTGTAAATTGGTTCGCAATAAACTCAATTGAGTTTAACGCACGTAAATTAAAGCCAATTTTACGACGTTTCACACGGTCTAAATCTTCTTGTGTAAATGGTAGTTGTACTGATGCATCCTCCATAACTTGTTTCATTGCTGTAATCAATTCAGTCGGATAAGCAGTATCTGAACCTACCATCGCAAAACCGAAACCTTCTTCTAATGAGAAGTCATATGAATACGATTCATCAATCCAACCTTGTTGGTACACTTCTTCATAAAATGTTGAAGAGCGACCATATAATAAATCAAGCGCTAACTGGATAGCTAATTCATGCTTCATCATTTCCGCACCCTGCAAGCTCACTTCACGCGCTTTAAATGATACATACGCTTTCGGTTTTAATACGTCCATTTCTAATGTACGTTCTTTTACCGCTACATCCGATGCTTCCTCTACATGAATGCGATTGATTGGTTGTGGCGCTGCAAATGTTTTCGTCTGTTGATTATTACGAATCGTTTGCATCATTTCCTCTGGATCCACATTTCCAATCGCAAATAATAGCATATTTGATGGATGGTAGAATGTGTTGTAGCACGTATATAAATGCTCTGCTGTAATGCCATCAATCGATTCAACAGTACCCGCAATATCAATTTTCACAGGATGCTCGTGGTAAAGATTTTCGATTGAGCCAAAATAAACGCGCCAATCTGGTTGGTCATCGTACATTTGGATTTCTTGTCCAATGATGCCTTTTTCTTTATTAACCGTTTGCTCTGTGAAATAAGGCTGTTGCACGAAATCTAATAATGTATTCGTGCTTTCCTTAATATGGTCCGTTGCTGAGAATAAATACGCTGTACGTGTAAATGACGTAAAGGCATTTGCTGAAGCCCCGTACTCACTAAATTTTTGGAAAATATCGCCCTCTTCTTTTTCAAACATTTTATGCTCTAAGAAATGCGCGATACCATCTGGTACAGTCACTGCCTCTTCCTCACCTAATGGCACGAATGAACGGTCAATTGAACCATATTTTGTTGTAAAGGTAACGAATGTTTTCGAGAAGCCTTTTTTCGGTAAAATATAGACATCTAAACCATTCGGTAATTTTTCATAATGTAATGTTTCTTCTAATTGATCAAAGTGGATTTTTTCCATTACTGTGCATCCTCCCCGCTTAAGAAGTAAACAGTTTCTTTTTTCAATTGTGCTGCCATTGCTACAACATCTTCTTTCGACACTGCATCCCATTTCGCACTCATATTTTCAACTGTAAATTCTTCTGGTAATTCACGATATTGATTGTAAAGCTCGATTTGGCCACGAGCTGAATCTAATGCTTCTTTTAATTGATTTTTCAGCATTGCCTTTGTTTGCATAATTTCTAAATCCGAAATATCACCTTGACGGATTGCTTCTAATTGTTCATCGATTAAACGACGCGCTTTTTCTTCATTTTCTGCTTCAATTCCTGACATCACGTACATTAAACCGTACTGTGCTGAGTATGAGCTTGAGCAGTAGTAAGCAAGACTTTCTTTTTCACGCACATTCATAAATAATTTCGCGTGTGGGTAACCACCAAAAATCCCGTTAAAGATTTGCATTTTCGGGAAATCAGGGCTTGTAAACTGCACCGGCGTTGAATAACCGATATGTAGTTTCCCTTGGCGTGTATCAAATGTTTCTTTTGTGTAGTCCGCTGTTGCGTGTGATTCTGGTAATGCAGGTGCCACTTTTGGTTTACGTGCACTAAATGGGAATACTTCTTTAAGCGATTGAATCATTTGTTGTTCGTCAATGTCACCAATAACAAAAATATCAATTTCATCTTCATTTAGCATCGCTTCGTATGCTTCTTTTAAACTCGCTGGTGTAACAGCTTGAACCGTTTCAACCGTACCATTTACTGATGTTGATACTGGATGATTTGGACGTAAGATTTCTTGCAGACGTTTTTGTGCATAACGTGATTTATCGTCAAATATAGATTGAATACGTTCAACAACCATTTCACGTTCACGTTCGACAATCGTTTGTTGGAAAAGTCCTTGTTCATCAAGATTTGGTTCAAACAGCACCGTATGCATTAATGATAATACTTCATTTAATACATCGCCTGTTTTTAAATAATGGTCATTTACTGTTTCAACATTTAATAAAACGATTTGCTCATTTCCTTGTTTTGTCGTATCTAAGTAAAGCACCGTACCATATAAATCATCTAATTTCATGCGCATCGCTGCCGCTGATTGGAATTTCGCATTACTATGTTGTAATACATTTGTCAGCACTGTACGATTTGCCGCTTCTTCTGTATTTAATGGTCGCTTTAATTTAATTGAAAAATTAACTGTTTTAAATTGCTCTGATTTACGCGTGAAAATTGTAACACCTTCCGCGATTTCCGTTCTGTTAAACATGTGACCCCTCCTAATTCTCCTGGGTAAAACACCATTAGTACCACTATATATGAGTTTTCTTTGCTTTGGCAACTAATGGTGGCTAAAAACAATAAAAAACGAAGCACAACGCAAAAACACTGTGCTTCGTTCTTTATTTTATGCGAAAAACCACTAACGTTTTCCTTTAATATAAGGCTTACCAGACGCCTTTGGTGCATTGGCTTTCCCAATGAATCCTGCAAGCGCTAGAATCGTTAAGACATACGGTAAAATCAATAAGATTACTTCCGGAATATCTTTTACGTACGGAATCGAAGCACCCGCGATACTTAATGACTGCGCTAAACCGAAGAATAACGCCGCACCTAATGCACCTAGTGGATGCCACTTACCAAAGATCATCGCCGCAATGGCCATGAAACCTTGTCCTGAAATCGTTAATGCACTGAAGTTACCAGCGATAGCCTGTGCATAGATTGCGCCACCAATACCACCTAGTGCACCTGAAATCATTACCGCGATATAACGCATTTTCGTTACATTGACACCCATTGTATCTGCGGCAACAGGATGTTCCCCTACTGCACGTAGACGTAAACCAAATGGCGTTTTATAAATAACGAACCATGCAAGAAATGCAACAGCAATTGCTAACACAGATGTCATGTGTAAATCATGGAAGAACATACGGCCAATAACAGGAATATCGCCTAATACCGGCACATCATAACGTCCAAAACGCTCTGAAATCGAATCCGTTTGTCCCTTATCATAAATCATTTTCACAGAGAATACAGCAAGCGCTAACCCTAACATGTTAAGCGCTACCCCAGTTACGGTTTGATCCGCTCGGAATGAAATCGCTGCAACAGCTAATAATAGTGAGAAGATGGCACCGACTACCATGGCAACTACTAAGCCTAACCAAGGGGCCCATCCTGCTAGTTTATCTGCAAATGTTAAGTTGAAAATAATACTAATGAAGGCACCGATAATCATAATACCTTCAAGCCCGATATTAACAACACCTGAACGCTCCGTGAATACACCACCGATAGCTGTCATAATAAGCGGGGCCGCATAGAAAATGGCAGAAGGGATGATGAAGTATAACACATCTAAAAAGCTCATGTTATTTTCCCTCCTTTATTTTCTGAGTATCTTTATTTTTCTTGCCGAATTTTTCAAGACCTAATCGAATAAGGTAACCTGATGCGACGAAGAAGATGATTAATGCGATAACAATCGATACGATTTCTGTTGGAATGCCTGCTTCATTTGGCATATTCAAACCACCATTTTTCAGTGCACCGAATAAAATGGCACCTAATAGCACACCAAACGGTTGGTTAGCGCCTAATAATGCAACGGCGATACCATCAAAACCAATACCTGTTGCAGCGGTCATTTTCATCATGTTGCCGAATGTACCAAGTGCTTCCATCGCACCACCAACACCCGCAAACATACCTGAGATGACCATTGCTAAAATAATATTACGACTAACATTCATCCCTGCATACTCAGAGGCATTCTTGTTGAAACCAACTGATTTCAACTCATAACCTAATGTTGTTTTTTCTAATAAAATCCACATAATAATAACAGCTAAAATTGCGACAACAAAGCCCCAGTGTAAACGAGAGAATTGTGTCATTGATGATAGCCATTCAGATGCAAGTGACGCAGATGGATAAATTTTATCCGTTTTCTCGCCGCCATCGCTAATTGCTGAAATGGCTGCGTTAGCTGTATGAAGGGCAATATAGTTCATCATAATTGTTACGATAACTTCATGCACTTGTAATTTTGCTTTTAATAATCCTGGAATAAAGGCCCAAATACCACCCGCTACTGCAGCCGCTAAAATTGCGACAACAGCATGTAAGCCTGTTGGCATTTCGAAGGCTTGACCAACATACGCTGCTGCAAGCCATCCCATAATTAATTGGCCTTCAACACCGATATTAAACATCCCTGTACGGAATGCAAAAGCGACCGCTAAACCAGAAAAAACATACGGTGTAATCGTACGAACGGTTTCACCTATATTATAAGTGTCACCAAATATCCCATTCCAAAGCGCTGAATACCCTGCTACTGGATTAAATCCTGAAACAAGCATCACAATCGCGCCGACAATTAATCCTAAAATAACTGAAACAACTGGCACGAGAATATTGACCATACGTTGTGACATTATTCTCCACCTACCTTATCTAATGATGGTTTTTTCACTGTTTGACCAGCCATTAATAAACCAAGCTGTTGTTCTGTTGTTTCTTGTGGTTTTACCGTATCAATAATATGTCCGTCATGAATAACTGCAATTGTATCCGATACGTTCATAACCTCGTCTAATTCAAACGAAATCAGTAATACGGCTTTTCCTTTATCACGTTGCTCGATTAGACGGCGGTGAATAAATTCGATTGCCCCTACATCCAACCCACGTGTTGGTAATGCCGCAATCAATAACTCTGGGTCACGATCGATTTCACGACCAATAATTGCTTTTTGTTGGTTACCACCTGATAATGCACGTGCCTCAGTTGATGCACTTGGTGTACGCACATCAAATTCTTGAATGATTTTTTCTGCTAATTTATCGATTTTTTTATAATCGATAATACCACCTTTAGAAATAGGCGATTGATAATAGGTTTGAAGTGCAATATTATGTCCAATTGGGAAATCCAATACCAGACCATGCTTATGACGGTCTTGTGGAATATGCCCCACGCCAGATTCTGTAATCTTACGTGGCTTCAATCCTGTAAGTTCTTGACCTTTTAAGAGTACCTTACCTGAAGATATCTTTCGAAGACCGGTGATTGCTTCGATTAGCTCGGATTGTCCATTACCATCAATACCAGCAATCCCCACAATCTCTCCAGCTCGGACGGTCAAACTTAAATCTTTCACGCGATCGACGCCTCGATTGTCTTTCACATTTAAACCTGTCACTTCTAAAATCGTTTCTTTCGGCGTAGCAGCCGTTTTTTCTGTTTTAAATACTACTTGACGACCTACCATCATCTCAGCTAGTTCATCTGGATTTGTCTGTGCAGTTGTCACAGTACCAATCCCTTGCCCTTTACGAATAATTGTTACACGATCTGAAACTTCCATAATTTCTTTTAGCTTATGCGTAATTAAGATAATCGACTTACCTTCTGAAATTAAGCGCTTCATAATTTGAATTAATTCCGTAATTTCTTGCGGTGTTAACGAAGCGGTTGGTTCATCGAAAATCAAAATATCTGCACCACGGTAAAGCGTTTTTAGAATTTCCACACGTTGCTGCATACCTACTGAAATATCTTCAATTTTTGCATAGGCATCAACATTCAAACCATATTGTTCTGACAGTTGCTGCACTTTTTTAGCAGCTTTTTTAATATTTACTGTGCCGAGCGCTGTTGGCTCATTTCCCAAAATAATATTTTCCGTCACCGTGAAGTTTTCAACTAACATAAAGTGTTGGTGAACCATGCCGATACCTAAATCATTCGCTTTGTTTGGATCTGAAATCTTCACTTCTTCTCCACGAACTTTAATCGTACCTGCTTCTGGTTGATATAAACCAAACAGAACATTCATCAACGTCGATTTTCCTGCACCATTTTCTCCTAATAATGCATGAATTTCTCCTTTTGCTAATTGAAGGGTGATATTATCATTTGCTACAAAATCCCCAAATTGCTTACGGATATTAAGCATTTCGATCACATATTCCAATGTGCTCACTCCTTCAAAATTCTCTTAAAAATAGTTTGTAATGGATTTATAAGGTTAATTAAATTAACACATGTAAAAATTCGAAATGTTCAAATTTTTACATGTAATAAATTAAAAATTTATTACAAAATAAACATGAGGGCAGACATTTGCCCTCATGAAATACCGGACATAATCGCGGCAATACTACTATTTTTCTGGTTGCTCAGGAACTTCAATTTTACCAGCGATGATATCTTCTTTTGCTGAGTCAACTTCTTTTTGTGTTTTATCAGAAATTGCACCGTGTGAATCAGCAAGACCTACACCATCATCTTTAAGACCGTAAGTTACTGTTTCGCCACCTGGGAAATCACCATCAGCTGAACGTTTGATCATATCTTGCGCAGCAACGTCAACGCGTTTTAATACAGATGTCATCACAATATTTGTTTTATCGTCAACTTTACCTTCATCATATTGGTCACGGTCTACACCGATTGCCCATACGTCATTACCAGATTTTTTCTGAGCAATTGCTTCAGTGAATAAACCTTGACCTGTACCACCAGCTGCATGGAATACGATATCCGCGCCACCGTCATACATACGTTTAGAGATTGCTTGACCTTTCGCTGCGTCACCAAATGAACCAGCATATTGAACGTCAACTTTCACTTTAGGATCAGCTGCTTTAGCACCTGCTACGAAACCTGCTTCAAAACCACCGATGATATTACCTTCCATACCGCCTAAGAAGCCAACTTTACCAGTTTTTGATTCTAATGCTGCGGCAACACCCGCTAAGTAAGAAGCTTCGTTTGCTTTAAACATAATTGATGTAACATTATCTAAATCTGGTACTACTGAATCGATAATAGCGATTTTCGCATCTTTTTGTTGAGCGGCTACTTCTTTCACTGAGTCTTCTAATTTAAATCCTACCGCAAATACTAAGTCAAAGTCACGACGAACTAAGTTGTTAATATTTGTTGTAAAATCAGAGTCAGAAGCTGATTGTAAATAATCGTAACCACCATCGCCTTTTTTCAGACCAGCCTCTTTCCCATAAGCTTGTAGACCTTCCCAAGTTGATTGGTTAAATGAACGGTCATCAATACCACCTGTATCCGTTACCATTGCTACTGAGAATGAATCTTTGTTGTCTCCACCTTTAGAATCGTCTTTCGAATCACTTGAACCACAAGCTGCCAATAAAGTACCTGACGCTAATAATGCTGTCAATGCTAAACCAATTTTACGCTTTTTCAATTTGGAGTCCTCCCAAAAAAGTGAAATTTTTATTTTTTGTATTGCTACGATAGCAGAAATGAATACGCTGATTTGTTATACACGCTTACGAACTACATGAAAGCTAAATTTATCAGCTCGGAAATAGTTGCGTGAGTAAAGAACCACTCGATCGTTATCATCATAGTGGAACTGCTTTAATACGAGTAAAGCTTGATCTGCTTTACAATTTAAGATTGGAGATACTTCATTGTGATAGCCAATAGGGTCAATATATGTCACTGCATATGACACGTGAATATCACCTGATTGTTCTAAAGATTGAAAAATCGATGGATTCTCCATTGTTAAAAAATCTGCCGATAGATAACTACTTGGCACTTGGTCTACACAATAGACGACGGGTTCCCCATCCGCTGTACGAACACGTTTAATCGTCATTATAGATTCATCTTCATCGCATTGAAAGCGCTTAATATCTTCTTCAGTCGAAATAGAAGCCGTGGAACTAATATATGTTGTGCCAGGCTCCATGCCTACTTCTTCGATCATTGAAGAAATGCTCGAAAGTTGTTCAATTCCTGATGTGAACACGGGTTTTGGGTTAACGAAAGTACCTACACCATGCCTGCGAACAATGATATTTTCCTCTTCCAACAGTCGCAATGCTTCACGAAGCGTTGCGCGACTGACTCCTAATGATTTAGAAAGTTCAAATTCTGATGGTAGTTTTTCATTTTCTTTAAAAACACCATTTTCAATATCCGTCTTTAAATGATCAATTACTTGGAGATACAGATGACGATGATCTGATTTTATAGCCATTCAAATCACCACCAATCAGTCATCAGACATCAGACGTAGAACATTTCTGCTAATCAGACAATACTATATCACTTTTAATTTAATAAATAAATAGCTTTAAACAAAAACTGTGTTAAAACAGCGAAAATTTTCTAACATTTATAATTTTTTCGTCAATTGTATAGTAAAAAAATGCAGGGACTCCAAAAACTTCCCTGCATTTATATCAATTTACTTACTTATTAATATTTGACGTGGCTTACTTTTTTCCGCAGGACCTACAACACCATGTTCTTCCATCTGATCCATGATGCGAGCAGCTCTCGCATAGCCAATTTTTAACTTGCGCTGTAAAAATGATACAGATGCATTGTCCTGTTCTACAACAAGGCGCACCGCTTCATTATAAAGCTCATCTGTATCCTCATCTGCCTCAGGTGCAATGTCCTCATCTGTTGGAATCATTTCTTCTTGGTATTGTGCTTTTTGCTGACTAATGACATATGCGACAATATCTTGTACTTCTTCATCTGAAACAAATGCACCTTGAACACGTGTCGGTTTTGATTCACCAGAAGGTAGGAATAGCATATCCCCACGTCCTAGTAAACGCTCTGCCCCGCCCATATCCAAAATAGTACGTGAATCAATTTGTGACGATACAGCGAATGCAATACGAGATGGAATATTCGCCTTAATAACCCCCGTTAACACATTTACAGAAGGTCTTTGAGTGGCAATAATTAAATGAATGCCTGCCGCACGCGCCATTTGTGCTAAACGCATAATCGAATCTTCTACATCGCCTGCTGCTACAAGCATTAAATCAGCAAGTTCATCCACAATCACAACAATAAAAGGTAAATGTGGATGCTTTTCATTATTTTCTTCGTTAAATCGATCTACATGTTTATTATAACCTTCAATATTTCTTGTGCCTGTATGTGAAAATAAATCATAGCGTCGTTCCATCTCACTAACTACTTTCTTTAGGGCTTCAGAAGCTTTGCGTGGGTCCGTTACAACGGGTGCCAATAGATGCGGCACACCATTATAAACACTTAATTCAACCATTTTAGGGTCAATCATCATCATTTTTACTTCATGTGGTTTAGCCCGCATTAAAATACTAATAATAATACTATTAATACAAACTGATTTACCACTACCAGTAGAACCTGCTACTAATAAATGTGGCATTTTGTTTAATTTTGTTAGTTTTGCCTCTCCTGAAATATCGCGACCTAAGCCAACAACCAATTTTTCATCTGGTTTATTACTTGGAGAAGCTTCTAATACAGAACGTAAGCTAACCATTGAAATTTCTTTATTCGGCACTTCAATCCCCACAGCAGATTTACCTGGAATTGGCGCTTCAATACGAATATCTTTTGCAGCTAATGCCAATGCCATATCATCTTGTAAATTAACGATTTTACTAACCTTCACGCCACGTTTAGGTAAAACTTCATATTCTGTAACAGCTGGCCCCAAATGCACTTCTGTCACATTAGCCTGAACACCAAAAGCATCTAATGTTTGCTCAATCGTTCTAGCATTTTGTTCAATAACTTCAAATTCAGCAGACTGATCTTTTACGGGCGGCAAGGCGAGTAAATCCATTTTTGGTAAATCATAAGCCTCATTTTGTACTATACCCGCTTCTGACATAATAGTATCTTGTTGTTTCTGTGAATTTTTGTCTATTTTTTCCTCTTCTTTAACTACTGGTTGTTCTTCTTCGACTGCAATATTTTGCGTATAAGCTGAAATGTTCAACGCTGGTTTTTTTATACTGTCAGATTTACTATCTGCTATAACAGTTTCTTCTTTAGCTTTCTGACTAGTTTTGTGTTGCTTTGACTTATCAGAAATAACTGGCTCTAGCTCTTCTTCCATTTTTTCTTCACGAGCATACATAACCTCGTCACGTCTTTTAGCAATTTCCTCACGCCACTTTGGAATTTGTTCCATTAAATACGGTACAAGTGCTTTCCCTGTCAATAAGATGATGCCAATCGCAATAAATAATACAGCTACTATTTTCGACCCTGTCATGTCCACGAGATTGTGAAATACTGCATACAAAACCGTTCCTAAAAGGCCGCCTCCAAGAAACCCATCTGGTTCTATATACGATTTTTCATGTACAATTAAGCCCCAGCTTTCGCTTAAAATACTTGTATTACGGTCAATCGATTCTCCATTATATAAATCATTAAACATCGCAATATGACTAAACAATGTCACACTACATAATAAACTGATGACACCCCAAATATAGCGATTTTTAAATGCTGGTAGCGTACGTCGCATCATCAAATAAACCGCATACCAAATCATAAAGATTGGTAATAATAAATACCAATTACCAATTAATAATTTACTGAGTCCTTGAAAAAAACGCCCAATTAAACCAAACTGAAACATTGTAATAAAAGCAACTGCTATTAAAACTAGTCCGACAATTTCATAAGACAAGGAAGGTCGCTTTTTTGCTGTCGCTTGTTTTTTCATCGGTGTTTTACGAGCATTAGGCTTCTTTGAAGACTCACGCTTCGTTGTTGTCGTTTGTTGTTTGCGAGTCGTCGTTTGCTTTGTCTTGTTCGACGCCATGCCGTCACCTACTTTCTTTCTTCATTATACCTTGTAGTAAAAATGAAAAAAAGGATTCCCTGCCAAGAGGCAAGGAATCCCTTTTAGAATAATTAATATTCCATGATAATTGGAATAATCATTGGACGACGTTTTGTTTTTTGGTATAAGTAACCATTTAACGTATCACGAATTTCTTGTTTAATACTTGTCCATTCATAAGAACCTTTTGTTACGTATTTTTCAACAACGCCTCGTACAAGTTTTGCTGATTCATCCATTAGCTCTTCAGATTCACGTACATACACGAACCCACGAGATAAGATTTCTGGACCTGAGGCAATTTTTTTCAATTTACGATTAATTGTTACAACAACGATGAAAATACCATCTTGTGATAGTAATTTACGATCACGCAATACGATGTTACCCACATCGCCGACACCAATACCATCGATTAATACATTACCCGCTGTTATGCGGCCAGCCATACGCATTTTACCATTTTTGTATTCGACAATATCACCTTTATCCGCGATAAAGATTTGTGATTTTTGTAAACCGACATCTTGCGCTAATTTTGAATGCGTAATTAACATACGATATTCACCTTGGATTGGGATAAAGTATTTAGGTTGCATTAGATTTAGCATTAATTTTAAATCTTCTTGTGAACCATGTCCTGATACGTGAACTTTTTTATCTGCTGAGAATACTTTTGCACCTAGCTTAGATAATTCATTCATTGTATCAGCCATTTGCACTTCCATACTTGGAGATGGTGTAAATGTAATTAAAACCGTATCATTTTGTTTAATGCGTAAATCGCGGTGGTGTTTACGGATAATTTTTTCTAATCCTTCAAGTGGTTCACCTTGATTACCTGTAATAATTGCAACGATTTCATTATCTTCATAATCAGACATTTTATTAACTGGAATGATTTTTTCTGAATCAATTTCTAAATAGCCTAAACGCATACCTACTTCAAAAATTGTTTCTAAGCTACGACCTACGATTGCCACTTTACGACCTGAAGCAATTGCCTGATCAAATACTTGTTGAATACGAATGAAGTTAGATGCGTATAACGCTACTAGAATACGGCCTTCTGCTTTGTGGAATGTTTTTTCTAAACGAGTTTTTACAACGTTCTCTGATAATGTATAGCCTTCTTTTTCAGCTTCTGTAGAATCTGACATTAAGATGAATACACCTTCATCACCAAGCGCTGCCATTTTAGCGATGTCTGGGCGATATTTACCTTTTGCTGATTGATCAAATTTAAATTCACCTGTATGAACGATAGCACCCTCTGATGTATGGAATACAACACCTAATGAGTCTGGAATACTATGCGTTGTATGGAAGAATGTCACATACGTCGTTTTAAAGTTCATACGGCTTTTGTTTGTTACCTCAAAGAATTTTACTTGATGAGGTGCTGGATTTGCTTTTAAATGTTCTTTTGCTAACGCAATTGTTAAACGAGAGCCATATACTGGTGCATTTACTTTACTTAATAAGTAAGCCACCGAACCGATAGCATCTTCGTGACCATGTGTTAAGAAAATCCCTTTGACACGATCTTTATTTTCTACTAAGTAACTCATATCTGGAATGACGTAATCAATCCCTAACATTTCGTCCTCTGGAAACATTAATCCACTATCTACTACGAAAATATCATCGTCGATTTCGACAACGTACATCGCTTTACCGATTTCACTCACGCCACCTAGTGGAATAACGCGAATCGTTTCATTTTTAATTTTTGCCACTTCTTTTCCTCCTAAAATATATCCCGTACAGCAACCACTTACACTCATTATAATTGTTTACCCAATATTACACAATTAAAAAAATGTCAATTCATGCCGTTATATCACGTTTCCAAAAAAAAAGAGTATCTAGATTTTCTCTAGAATACTCTCGAATACTCTCGGTCAATTAATCTACTTAAACCGTAGCAAAAGATTTTTGTTGTTCAAAATAAGCATCCCATACAATATCAAATGCTGCCTTCTCTTCATCTGTTAACGCTACGATTGGTAAACGTACATTCTCATTACATAAACCTAATTTTGATAACGCATATTTAACTGGTGATGGACTTGGTTGCGCGAATAATGCTCGAATTAACGGTAATAATGCTTGATGAATTTTTGCTGCTTCTGCATGACGGCCCTCTTTAAATAAAGAAATCATCGTTTGCATATCATTCCCAACAACATGTGCCGCTACTGATATAACACCATGTCCACCAACTGCTAATAATGGTAATGTAATGCCGTCATCCCCACTATACACTTTGAAATCATCTGGAGTTGAAGCAAGGATTTCAGACATTTGGTCTAAATCACCACTTGCTTCTTTAATGATTTGGATATTTGGTACTTGTGCCAGTTTGGCAACCGTTTCCGGTGCAATATTAATGCCTGTACGTCCTGGAATATTATAAAGCATTACTGGAATATCTACAGACTGCGCAATATCAACAAAGTGAGCGTAGATTCCGCGTTGATTTGGCTTATTATAGTAAGGTGCTACTAGCATAACACCATCTACCCCAGCAACTTCAGCTTTTTGAGCCATAATTTTTGAGTAGTATGTTTCATTATCACCAACACCTGCAATAACTGGTACACGACCGTTAACGCGGTCTACTGTATATTTTAAAACATCTAATTTTTCTTCCGTTGACAATGTTGGAACTTCTCCTGTTGTACCTAATACAACAATTGTATCTGTTCCAGTTGAAATTAAATGTTCAATCATACCCGCTAAATGTTTATAGTCTACCATTGCTCCATCTTTCGTAAATGGTGTGACCATTGCTGTTCCAATATTACCTAAATCCATTTTTGCCATCCCCTTAAATTTTATAGTAAGCCGTCTTCAAGCATTGCTTCTGCAATTTGCACTGAGTTAAGTGCTGCACCTTTTAATAGATTGTCTGATACAACCCACAGATGGAAGCCTTTATCATTATTTAAATCTTTACGAATACGACCTACAAACGTTTCACCTTTACCTTCTGCTTCAAGTGGTGTTGGGTATTCTTGGTTTGCTGGATCATCTTGTAATACAACCCCTGGTGCAGCTTTTAAGACATTTTGAATATCTGCAACTGTAACACCTGCTTGTTCTACTTCGATAAAAATTGATTCAGAGTGCCCCGCTACAACAGGAACACGTACACAAGTTGCTGCTACTGGTAGTTCAGGTGCATGCATGATTTTTTTTGTTTCATTAATCATTTTCATTTCTTCGTATGTAAAACCATTATCAGTGAAAACATCGATTTGTGGTAATACATTACGTGCGATTGGGAAGTGACGTTTATCGCCTTTAACTGGTAAAATAGTTGCTTCTACATCTTTCCCTTTTTCCCATTGTACACTTTGCTCATGCAGTTCTTCGATTGCACTCACACCAGAGCCTGATACAGCTTGATATGTCGACACAATTAAATTATTTAAACCGTATGCTTGACGAATTGGCTCAAGTGCTACCATCATTTGAATTGTTGAACAGTTTGGATTTGCAATAATTCCTTTATGTTCTTTAATATCTGCACGATTTACTTCTGGCACAACAAGCGGAACATCGGGGTCCATACGAAATGCACTCGTATTATCAATTACGACCGCGCCTCGTTCTGCTGCAGCATGTGCTAATGCCGTTGATACAGAACCACCTGCTGAAAATAATGCTACATCGACTCCTTCAAATGATTCTGGTGTTGCTTCTTCAAGTACATATGTTTCGCCATTGAATGATAACTCCTTGCCAGCAGAACGCTTTGATGCAAGTAACTTCAATTTACCTACTGGAAACTTTCTCTTTGAAAGTTGCTCCATCATTTTTGTTCCTACTGCTCCTGTAGCACCGACAACTGCTACTGTTAATTGTTTCGTCATCATCCATCTCTCCCTATGTTTATAAAAAACTATAATTGGCGTTATTGTATCACAATAATTCAGTATTGTGTATAATAATCCGACTATTTTGGATATTCTAGCATTTTAAAGCGTTTACATAACGAAATATAACATGAACTGAAGTGTTCATTTAAACAAAAAAGAAATAAGATGCATTTGACTGCATCTCATTTCTTTATTTTTCTTTATCATTAAAAATAACGGATCTAGCATGTGGTTTCGTTAAAATACGTTCAATTACACGTTCAACACTTGCCTCTGATACCGCAGCCAATTCCGCTAAAGATTGTTCTACTGTTCGCTCTTCCCCGTATGTTAATTCATTTCGTGCATTACGGTTCATGTAATCAAAACTCGTTTCTAAGCCTAATAATAAACCACTTTCTAATTGAATTTTTGCACGTTGAATTTCTTCTAACGTTACACCATTATTTTTAATATCCTCAATAACCGCAAGAATCGTTTCTTCCATTTGAGCAAGCTGTTTCATCGATGTACCACCATAAATCATCCATGCGCCCATATCTTCATAAGAAGAATAATATGAATAAACACTGTATGCTAATGCTTTTTCTTCACGAACTTTTTGGAATAAACGTGAAGACATCGAATCCCCAATAATATTGTTTAATACAAGTAAGCTAACGATGTCTGGATCCGAAACTGCTAGGCCTTCATACCCTAGTACAAGATGAGCTTGTTCAATCGCCATTTTTCGTTCTACTGCATCTGCATGGAAGATTGGTTTTGTATGATGTACCTGTTCACGTGCCTCATTATCAAATTGATTAAATGTTTCTATAACAAAATCAATGAGTGCATCATCAATATTACCCGCTAATGAAATAATCACTTCACTCGGTGTATAATGTTCATTCATAAATGCTTTAATTTTTTCTTTCGTAAAAGTGCGAAGTGTTTCCTCTGTCCCTAAAATGGGTGCCGCCATTTGTGAACCGGCAAACATTGTTTGCCATAAACGTTCATCTACGCTATCCTCTGGATCATCCTCACTCATTGCAATTTCTTCTAATATAACTTGGCGTTCTTTTTCAATATCTTCTTCACGAAATGCTGAATTAAAAAATAAATCAGCTAAAAGGGCAATCGTTTTTCGTGCCTCGTAATCAAGCGATACAGCATAATAACAAGTCTGGTCCTTTGAAGTAAATGCATTTGTCTGTGCACCTAATCGGTCAAATTCCTCTGCTAGTTGTTTTGCTGTACGTTCAGCTGTCCCTTTGAACAACATATGTTCAATAAAATGTGTTAACCCATTGTCTTCAGGTTTTTCATAGCGAGAACCCACATTCACAAAAATACCAATCGCTACCGAGCGCATATGTGGCATTTTTTCTGTAATAATTCTTAAGCCATTAGGGCATACTTGTTTTGTTGTCATATTCGCCTGCTAATTCATTTTTTACAATTAAATTAACAGCTTTCACCTCACTTTTAATCTCCATTTTACTCAGCCTACTATAGCACAACAACACAAAAAAAGCGCAATACATGGCGTATTACACTTTATTTTATAAAAAGACTAAATTTCTTCTACAGCTGCTTTCTCTTCTTGAATAACAACTTTGCGTGATAAGTTCACACGATGTTTCGCATCAACTTCAATACATTTCACACGTAATTCATCACCTAATTTTAAAACATCTTCAACATTATTTGTACGTTCTTCTTGGATTTCAGAAATATGAAGCAAGCCGTCTTTACCTGGGAAAATTTCTAAGAAAGCACCGAATTTTTCAATACGTTTTACTTTCCCCATGAAATATTCGCCAACTTGTGCTTCGCGAACAATTCCTTCAATCATTTCTTGCGCTTTTTGAATCATCTCTTGATCAACAGAAGCAATGAAAATCGTACCATTTTGTTCGGTATCAATCTTAACACCCGTTTCATCAATGATTTTATTAATTTGCTTACCCCCAGGTCCAATAACATCACGAATTTTTTCTGGTTTAATTTGCATTTTTTTGATTTTCGGAGCATGTGTTGATAACTCTTCACGAGGACCTGATAATGTTGCAAGCATTGAATCTAAAATAATCATACGACCACGTTTTGCTTGTTCTAAAGCTTCTTCTAAAATTGCACGGTTAATGCCATCAATTTTAATATCCATTTGAAGTGCCGTTACACCTTTAGCTGTACCTGCTACTTTAAAGTCCATATCACCAAGATGATCTTCCATACCTTGAATATCTGTTAATACCGCATAGTTGTCACCTTTTTTCACAAGACCCATTGCGATACCTGCTACAGGTGCTTTTAATGGTACACCAGCATCCATCATTGCAAGACAAGAACCACAAATTGATGCTTGTGACGTCGAGCCATTTGATTCAAGCACTTCTGATACACAACGAATTGTGTAAGGGAAATCTTTTTCATCTGGAATGACAGCAAGTAATGCACGTTCACCTAAAGCACCATGCCCAATTTCACGACGACCTGGACCACGCATTGGACCAACTTCACCAACTGAGAATTGAGGGAAGTTGTAATGATGCATGAAACGTTTATTCTCTTCGACACCTAAGCCATCAATTAATTGCACTTCTGATAATGAGCCTAATGTACAAACAGATAACGCTTGTGTTTGACCACGTGTAAATAAGCCTGAACCATGCGCACGAGGAAGTAAATTAACTTCTGAAGAAAGTGGACGAATTTCATCTAATTTACGACCATCAGGACGAATTTTTTCATCCGTAATTAAACGACGTACTTCATCCTTAACCATTTTATCCAATACCTGTGAAACTTGTTTTAATTGCGCTTCTGCATCTGCAACATCGCCAATTTTCTCAGTATAAGCTTCCATTACAAGTGCTTTTACTGCATTAATTGCTTCATCACGTGCATGCTTCTCATATGTTTGAATAGCAGCGATCATTTGAGGTTCATATGCATCATTGATTTCTGCAATAAGCGTAGCATCTAACTCATGTAATTCCACAGCCATTTTTTCTTTTCCACATTCAGCTGCAATTTTTTCTTGGAAAGCGATGACCTTTTTAATTTCTTCGTGACCGAAAAGAATTGCTTCAAGCATTGTTTCTTCAGGAACTTCTAGTGCTCCCGCTTCTACCATGTTGATTGCTTCCTTTGTACCAGCTACTGCTAAGTTAATTAACGATACGGCTTCTTGTTCTGGTGTTGGATTGACAATAAATTCGCCATCAATCAAACCAATTTGCACGCCGGCAATTGGTCCATCAAATGGAATGTCGGATACCATAAGCGCTAAAGAAGATCCCAACATAGCAGCCATTTCAGTTGAACAATCTGGATCTGCAGACATAACCATTGAAATAACTTGTACTTCATTACGGAAGCCATCTGGGAATAATGGGCGAATTGGACGGTCAATTAAGCGTGACGTTAAGATTGCTTTTTCAGAAGCACGACCTTCACGTTTAATAAAGCCTCCTGGAATTTTACCTGCCGCATACATCTTTTCTTCATAATTCACTGTTAATGGAAAGAAATCTGTTTGCTTTGGTTTCTTTGATGCTGTCGCATTACATAACACAGCTGTATCACCATAGCGAACCATTACTGCACCATTTGCTTGTTTTGCTAATTGACCGACTTCAATTTGAAGTGGACGACCAGCCCATTCATAGGTATACACCTTTTTTTCGCTCATTGTAAAATGAACTCCTCTCTACGATTATCTAACACCATTTTTTATCTATGTAATAGTATATTTTATCAAATTCCATCATTTTTAACATCTAGGAAATGTTTGAAAACATAAGAAAAAGCGGGGCTAGCCCGCTTTTGTGTGCTGAATTAAATTCTAGCGACGTAAACCTAATTTTTGAATAGTTTCGCGGTAACGAGTTACATCGTTTTCACGAAGGTATTTTAATAGGTTACGACGACGACCTACCATTTTGAATAAACCGCGACGAGAGTGGTGATCCTTTTTGTGTGTACGTAAGTGATCGTTTAATAAATTGATTTCTGCAGTTAGTACAGCGATTTGTACTTCTGGAGAACCAGTATCACTTTCGTGTGTGCGGAATTCCGCGATGATTTCGTTTTTACGTTCTTTTGTTAGAGCCATGCTCTACACCTCCTAAAATTATAAAAACCCCCATTTACTGAGTTCATCGTTGGAGAATCGATTGACCAAGTAATGGTTGTCCGTGATTAAATCACTTAAAGAAGTGTATCATATAAAGGCTTTATGTTGCAACTATATTCACATCATTTGCAAGTATAGTTCTTTATTTTTAGCCATTACATTCTTATCACGCGTATGGATTATTTTTGTGCCTCAAAATATTCCATACATTGTTGTTTGTCCGCTTGTAATTGTGCAATAAGCGCTTCAATACCATTAAAACGTTGTTCATCGCGCAAACGTTTATACCAATCAATCGCTACTTCTTCTCCGTAAATATTACGATCAAAATCAAAAATATTTACTTCAATTGTTAGTAGTTTTTCATCTGGATTTTTAAATGTTGGTTTAAAACCAATATTACACATACCTTCATACCATTCATCTTGCACACGAATTTTCACAACATAGACGCCATTTGCCGGAATAAATGTTCCTTCAGGTACTTGAACATTTGCTGTTGGGAAACCAATTTGACGACCTCGTTTGTCCCCATGAACGACGACACCTGGTGTTTGATATGGTCGTCCTAATAATGTTTGAACTTCTTCAATATTGCCCTCTTTTAGTAGTCCTCGAATACGTGTTGAACTCACCTTATCGTCACCATCCTCTAATTTTTCTACAACTTGTACGGAAATATCCGTACCACAAAGCTCTCTCATCACATCCATATTACCGCAACCTCGACTACCAAACGTATAATCAAAGCCTGCAGTTACATGAACTACATTTAAATCTCTTACAAATAATTGTACGAAATCTTCTGGACTTAATTTAGCAAAATCAGATGTAAAACGTACGACAAATAATGTATCAACACCTAATTTTTCTAAAACCTCGATTTTTTGTTGAAGCGGTGTAATGTAAAAAATAGCTTCTTTACGTCCCCCTAAAACAAGCGAAGGATGTGGATCAAAGGTCATTACCGCTAACTTTGTATTCGTTTGTTGTGCCTTTTCTTTCGCTGCATTGATTACCTTTTGATGACCTCTATGTACGCCGTCAAAAAAGCCTAATGCGAGTGAATAAGGGCCACTCACTTCTTCTGTGTGAATGTGATGTGGATACATCAATTGAATCACTTGCATTGAACGTTCCTCCTAATCTATGTTTGGAAACATTTTTTCAGGTTTCATTTGATCTTTTTTAGATGGATGTTTCACATATACCGCCACGGCTTTTTGCTGTTCTACAAAGACTAGTTTATCATGTTCTACTAGCTCTGGGTGCATTGGAAGGACCATACCATTTTTCACTTGTTTTTCATTTTGTGCTGTTATTTCTTGTTGAGGAAACTCGGACAATGCTGTTTCTAACGGACGAATCACTTCATTTAAACGGTCTTCATCAGCTAATAACTGTAGTTCTGCTAAAGTTACACATTGTTCACGCGTATAGCTACCTGACATGACGCGTGTCAATTGTGCCATGTGAGCTGGGTATCCTAATAACTCGCCCATTTGAACAGCCAATGTGCGAATATACGTACCTTTACCACAATGAATGCGTACAGGAAAAGTTACTTCATTTCCTGAATAAGACTTCTCATTATCAAGTAATTCAATACTATAAATCATCACTTGACGGCTTGGACGCTCAACTGTTTCACCTGCACGAGCATATTCATATAGTTTACGACCATTCACTTTAACAGCTGAAAACATCGGTGGTATTTGTGTAATCTTGCCTGTAAGCTTTTCAAATACAGCTTCTAATTCTTTACGAGAAAAATGTTTCTCATCATTATTTTCTTCAACCGTATCGCCTTCTGCATCTTCTGTCGTCGTTGAACGTCCGATTGAAATCACTGCTTGATACACCTTACCTGCATCGGTAATATATTCTGCTAAACGTGTTGCATTACCTAAACAAATCGGTAATACACCATCAACACCAGGGTCAAGTGTTCCTGTGTGCCCTACTTTTTTCATTCTTAAAATTTTTCTCACTTTAAATACGCAGTCATGTGACGTCATTCCGCGTTCTTTCCATAAAGGTAAAATACCGTGCATGTTCATTCTCCTTTGTTGCTATTCATTCTTTAAGAATAGCTTTTTGCGTGTATGATTTCAATAAAAAAGACTGAGGAGCCGAAGCTTCTCAGTCTTTTAATGTTAATAATCTTTTTCAGATTCATGTAGTTGACGCAGTAATTGGTCAATTTTATTACCATATTCAGTTGAAGCATCAAATTCAAATGTTAATTCTGGTGTGATGCGTAAACGAATACGCTTTGCGATTTCTGAACGAATGAAGCCTTTTGCTTTTTCAAGCCCTTTTAATGTAGCTTCTTTCTCACGTTCGTTGCCTAGGCTTGTAATATAAACCGTAGCTTGTTGCAAATCACCTGTTACTTCAACATCTGTGACTGTAATAAAGCCTACACGAGGATCTTTTAATTTTCGACCGATAATGTCGCCTAGCTCTTTTTTCATTTGCTCAGCAACTCGGTTTGAACGTACTTGTGACATACAAGTCTCACCTCTTTGCTATAGATACTCGATGTTGATATTCGTACATTCCCACTCGGGGTTTGTCTCTAAAAATGCAATGGCGCGGTCTAGTTCTCGCTTCGCGGCAACTGTATCTGATGCAACTGCTACAAGCGCAACAACCGTTCTTTGCCATACATTCTGATAATTAATTTCTGCTATAGAAACATTGAAGCGTTGTTTTGCACGCATTATCATACCTTGTAAAACAGCTCTTTTTTCCTTTAGCGAATGCACCGTTGGAATAAAAAATTCACATTCGGCGTAAACAATCATTATCGTTTAATTTCTTCCATTACGAATGCTTCAATAATGTCGCCTACTTGAATATCATTGTAGTTCGCGATAGTGAAACCACATTCGTAACCTTTTGCAACTTCTTTTGCATCGTCTTTGAAACGTTTTAATGAAGATAATTCACCTTCAAAAATAACGATTGAGTCACGAATAACACGTACGCCAGCATCACGAACAAGTTTACCCTCTGTTACGTAACCACCTGCGATTGTACCCACTTTAGAAACTTTAAATGTTTCACGTACTTCTGCATTACCAATGATTTTTTCTTCGTATTCTGGATCAAGCATACCTTTCATCGCTTGTTCGATTTCTTCGATTACTTTGTAAATAATACGATGTAAACGAATATCTACGCCTTCTTCGTCAGCAGCGCGTTTTGCGTTTGTATCTGGACGTACGTTGAAACCGATAACGATCGCATTAGAAGCAGCTGCTAATGCGATATCTGATTCAGTAATTGCACCAGCACCAGTGTGAATGATTTTAACATTTACACCTTCAACATCAATCTTCATAAGTGATGCAGCCATAGCTTCTACTGTACCTTGAACGTCGGCTTTAACGATTAAGTTTAACTCTTTCATTTCGCCTTGTTTCATTTGTTCGAACAAGTTATCTAATGTTACACGAGAACCTTCGTTACGGTGTTCTTGGATAGCTAATGTTTGACGAGCTTCACCAACTTGGCGTGCGCGTTTTTCGTCTTCAAATACAACGAATAAGTCACCAGCTTGAGGGACGTCGTTTAAACCTGTAATTTCAACTGGAGTTGAAGGACCTGCAGATTTAACACGACGACCAAGATCATTCACCATAGCACGTACACGACCAAATGTGTTACCTACTACGATTGGATCCCCAACGTTTAATGTACCGTTTTGAACTAATAGTGTTGCAACAGAACCACGACCTTTATCAAGTTGTGCTTCAATTACTGTACCCATAGCTAAACGTTTTTCATTTGCTTTTAATTCTCCTACTTCAGAAACTAAAAGAATCATTTCTAAAAGTTGGTCAATTCCGTCACCTTTAAGTGCTGAGATTGGTACGAAGATTGTATCGCCGCCCCAATCTTCTGGAATTAAACCATGTTCTGTTAATTCTTGCATTACACGATCAGGGTTTGCAGAAGGTTTATCCATTTTGTTTACTGCTACGATAATTGGCACTTCTGCCGCTTTCGCATGGTTGATTGCTTCTACTGTTTGAGGCATGACACCATCATCAGCTGCAACAACTAAGATTGTTAAATCCGTGATTTTTGCACCACGAGCACGCATTGTGGTGAAAGCTGCGTGTCCAGGTGTATCAAGGAATGTGATTTTTTTGTCGTTAACTTTTACTTGGTAAGCACCGATATGTTGTGTGATACCGCCTGCTTCACCTTCCGTAACTTTTGTATTACGAATTGAGTCAAGTAATGTTGTTTTACCATGATCGACGTGACCCATGATTGTTACAACTGGTGGGCGTTCTTTAATATCTTCTGGGTGCTCTTCTTCGTCTTCGAAATACGTACCTAAGTCCGTACGGTCAATACGAATTTCTTCTTCAACTTCTACACCATAATCAGCACAAATTAATTCGATGGCATCTTTATCAAGTTCGTTGTTGATTGTAGCCATGATACCTAACATGAATAATTTTTTAATGATTTCAGAAGGTTCGCGACCTAATTTTTTCGCTAACTCCCCAACAGATAATGATTCATAGAACGTAATTTGTTCTGGCAATTCTTTTTTCACTGGTGGTGGAGGTGTTGGACGGTTTTTACGACGTTGTCCGCCATGAATACCTGGTCGACGGCGTTGGTTTGGACGTCCACCTTGACCTGGACGTCCACCACCGCGGTTATTATTATTGCGAGAGTTACTATTGTTAGTGTTACTATTGCTATTATTGTTTTTAGATGATGAATTATTAGTCATAGTACTTCCTTACTTGTTGTTTAGTTTTGTCTTTTTACGATAAACGACATTAGATCGCCATCCCGTTTATCGCAGGACGAGTTCCTGGCTGTCCTTCGGCTGTAATGATGGCCTTTCTGAAGTGGTCAACACCAGTATCTCATAGACAGACAACTTACGCTAACTCATTGAAGTACTGCGATAGCTTTTTAGCAAAGCCGTTATCCATAATTGCTAGAGATACACGCGTTTCACGTCCTGTCGCATGACCTAATTGCTCACGCGAACCAAAGACATAAATCGGCACATTATAATATGCACATTTATCGTGCAATTTTTTTGTTGTGTTTTGTGAAGCATCTGCTGAGATAATGACAAGTTTGGCATCATTCCCACGTACTTCTTTTACCACTTGTTCTTCGCCTGATACGACTTTTCTTGCACTGGCAGCGATTCCCAATAAATTAAAAATGGCTTGTTCTGTTGTCATTTTACGATTCCTTTCGAATAACTGCTAGTAAGTCTTCATAAATTTGTTCTGGAATTTCTACTTCAAGCTGATGCTTTAATACATTTTTACGTTTTGCTTCATTAACAGCATATTCTGTTTTTGAAACATAAGCACCCCGTCCTGATTTTTTACCTGTTACATCTACTGATACTTCGCCTTCTTTTGAGCGTACAACACGAATCATCTCTTTTTTAGGATGCATTTCATTTGTTGCAACACAACGGCGCAGTGGCACTTTACGATTTGTTGGCATACTTTTCACCCTCCAAATTGATTCGGACGATTATGCTTCTTCGCCGTCTTGGTATAAATCGATTTCTACTTCTTCAGAAGCAACTGTTTCATCTTCTACTGGTACAAATGTAGAATTTTCGTTAGGGTAAATACCTAATTCGCGTGCATCCGTTTCTGATTTAATATCGATTTTCCAACCAGTTAATTTTGCAGCAAGACGAGCATTTTGACCGCGTTTACCGATTGCTAATGATAATTGATAATCCGGTACAACAACTGTTGTTGATTTTTCTTCTTCATTTACTTGAACATCAAGAACTTTTGATGGGCTAAGTGCGTTCGCAACAAATTCGATTGGATCTTCTGACCATTCAACGATATCGATTTTCTCACCATTTAATTCATTAACGATTGTTTGAACACGTGCACCTTTAGCACCTACACAAGCACCTACAGGATCTACTTCTTCGTTATGAGCTACTACAGAGATTTTAGAACGATCGCCCGCTTCACGTGAAATCGATTTAATTTCTACAGTACCTTCAAAGATTTCTGGTACTTCAAGTTCGAATAAACGGCGAAGTAAACCAGGATGAGTACGTGATACGAATACTTGTGGACCACGAGTAGAGCGTTCTACTTTTGTGATGTAAACCTTGATACGATCATGTGGTTCGTACGTTTCGCCTTGAATTTGTTCGTTTTGCGGTAATACAGCTTCGATTTTGCCAATACCCACATAAATATTGCGAGCATCCATACGTTCAACAACACCATTAATGATATCATCTGCACGGTCTACGTATTCTTCATAGATAAGACCACGTTCTGCTTCACGGAAACGTTGTGTAACGATTTGTTTAGCAGTTGTTGCTGCGATACGACCGAAATCACGAGGAACTTCTTCTTTTTCTACAACATCGCCAAGTTCGTATGATGGGTTCACTTCTTTAGCATCTTCTAATGAAATTTGTAAACGTTCATCTTCTACGATACCGACTACATCTTTACGTGAATAAAGGCGCATTGTTCCTTTTTCTAGGTTTAAGTCAACGCGTACATTGGCAGCTTGTTCATAATTTTTTTTGTAAGCGTTGATTAATGCCGCTTCAATTGCATCTACGATAATTTCACGAGAAATCCCTTTTTGTTCTAGTGCTTTTAATGCACCAACTAATTCCTTACTCATTTTATTTTTTCACTCCTACAATATTTAAAATTCTTTGTGTTTCGAAAAGTCGATTGCTAACCTAGCATTGGCAATTTTATCTTTTGGAATAAGAACTTTCAGTTTTCTAGTTTTAATTAGCATATCAATTTCGGCACCTTCATCAGTAAATGATTTTAGGTAACCTTCAAAGACTTTCATTCCATTGACTGCCTCATATGTTTTCATGTGAACGAATTGGCCGATTGCTTTAATGTAATCTGCTTCCTTTTTCAGAGGACGTTCTGCTCCTGGTGAAGATACTTCAAGGAAATAGTTTTGCGAAATAGGATCCGATTCGTCTAACTTCTCGCTCAGTTTTTCACTAACTTGGGCACATTGATCAATATCAATATTTCCTTCAGGAGTATCTACATAGACGCGTAAAAACCAATCGCGCCCTTCTTTCACAAACTCTACATCGACAAGTTCTAGTTTTAACTCTTCAACGATTGGCATTGCGAGCTGTTCAATTTCAGACGTAACTTTACTCATACTCTCCTCCTGACTAGTTATTGTCATAGACAAACAGAAAAGAGCGGGAAATCCCACTCTTTTGCCGTCGTACTATCAACAAATAATTACTTAAATCCTATCACAAATAGCGCTACAATGCAATAGAATAGGCTAGAACAGTGATAATTGGTTCGCTTCTGGTAATCCTTCAAGACAACCTAAGCGGTCCATATACTCGATTAATGATTTTGAAACACGCCCACGAATTTGTAAATCTTCTTTTGATAAGAATTCACCTTGTTCCCGCGCTGTGACAATCATCTCTGCTACACTATTCCCTAAACCAGGAATCGCATTAAATGGTGGAATTAAACTTTGCCCATCAATTACAAATTCTGTTGCCTTTGAACGATACAAGTCAACTTTTTGGAAATGCATGCCACGTTCACACATTTCTAGTGATAATTCAAGTACTGTTAATAAACTTTTTTCTTTAACAGAAGCATCTAAGCCTTTATCACTCACTTCTTTCATTTGTGCTTTAATCATTTCTGGTCCATTGACCATCGCGATTAAATCAAAATCCGAAGCACGTACAGTGAAATAAGCACAATAATAAAGAATTGGTAAATGCACTTTGAAGTACGCAATACGAATCGCCATCAATACATAGGCTGCCGCATGGGCTTTCGGGAACATGTATTTGATTTTTTTACATGATTCGATATACCATTTTGGTACATTTTCAGCCATCATCGCTGCTTCCATTTCTTCAGTTAAACCTTTCCCTTTACGCACATGCTCCATAATTTTGAAGGCTAATGAAGGCTCCAAACCTTGATAAATTAAATACACCATAATATCATCACGACAACCAATTACTTCAGATAACACACATGTACCATCGGCAATTAAATCACTTGCATTCCCTAGCCATACATCCGTTCCATGAGACAATCCCGAAATTTGGACAAGCTCAGAAAACGTCGATGGCTTCGTTTCTTCTAACATACCACGTACAAACTTCGTACCAAATTCAGGAATTCCTAGCGTACCTGTTTTACACATAATTTGATCAGCCGTTACTCCAAGAACTTCTGGACCAGTAAAGATTTTCATTACTTCTGTATCATCGGTTGGAATCGTTTTTGGATCGATACCCGATAAGTCCTGTAGCATACGGATAACGGTCGGATCATCATGTCCTAGAATATCGAGTTTTAAAATATTATCGTGAATCGAGTGGAAATCAAAGTGTGTAGTACGCCATTCTGCATTTTGATCATCTGCAGGATATTGAATTGGCGTAAAATCATAAATATCCATATAGCTTGGTACAACAATAATACCACCTGGGTGCTGCCCAGTTGTACGTTTAACACCCGTACAACCTTGTACAAGACGATCCACCTCAGCACCACGGAAGTTAATGTTATGGTCTTGACCATATCCTTTTACATAACCGTAAGCTGTTTTTTCTGCTACCGTACCAATTGTTCCTGCACGGAAAGCATAATCTTCACCGAATAAAATTTTTGTATAATTATGTGCCTGCGGTTGATATTCACCAGAGAAGTTCAAATCAATATCGGGTACCTTATCCCCTTTAAATCCTAAGAACGTTTCAAATGGTATGTCTTGCCCATCTTTTTTATAAGCCGTACCACATTCTGGACAATCCTTATTCGGTAAGTCATAACCCGAAGCAACCGAACCGTCCTCGAAGAATTCTGAGTGCTTACAGTTTGGACAAATATAATGAGGTGCTAATGGATTTACTTCTGTAATCTCCATAAATGTTGCAACAAGGGAAGACCCTACAGAACCACGCGAACCTACTAGATAACCATCAGATAATGATTTTTTTACGAGCTTCGCAGAAATTAAATAAATAACACCAAATCCATGTCCTAAAATAGATTTCAATTCTTTTTCAATTCGTTTTTCTACGATTTCCGGTAGTATCTCACCGTAGATTTCATGTGCCATTTTGTATGTTCGTCGAGTTACTTCTTCATCCGACCCTTCAATTTTAGGTGTATATAAATCATCTTTAATTGGCACTACCTTATCAATCGATTCAGCTAAAGCTTGTGAGTTTGTCACAACAATTTCTTTCGCTAAATCTTCGCCTAAGAAAGCAAAGTCTTCTAGCATTTCATCGGTTGTACGGAAGTGACTCTCAGGCAGTTCCGCACGATTTAATGGATTCGCTCCACCTTGTGAACGAATCAGAATTTTACGGAAAATCGAATCCTCTTTGTGGAGGTAATGTACATTTCCTGTCGCAATAACCGGCTTGTCCAGCTTTTTACCGATTTTCACAACTTTACGCACAATATCCTCCATATTCCATTCATCTTTAATTAATTCACGTTCTAATAAAGGCTTATATACGCCCTTGGGTTGTACTTCTAAATAATCGTAAAATTTTGCTACTTCCATCGCTTCATTAACGGATTTCTGCATAACAGCTGTAAAAAATTCACCATCTGAACAACCAGAACCCACTAATAATCCTTCGCGATATTTTTGTAATGATGAACGCTTGATACGAGGGACGCGATAAAAAGTTTCTGTATGCGCCTCACTAATTAGTTTAAACATATTTTTCAAACCGTCTTGTGTTTGCGCTAAAATCGTACAATGCGTTGGGCGAGAACGTTTATAAGAATCTCCGCCGCCAACATATTTATTAAAATCATCATGGAATGCGATGTCTTTTTCTTTCACGGCATCCTTTAATAGATGAAGTAATAAATAACCTGTCGCTTCTGTATCATAAATCGCACGGTGATGTTGCGTTAGTTCGATATTTAGCTTTTTACACAATGTATTTAAACGATGATTTTTCATCGTTGGATATAGCATGCGAGCTAATTCCAGTGTATCGATTACAGAGTGATCAAAATGGTCGATTCCCGCTTTTTTATATGCTTCATATAAAAAACCAATATCAAATGAAGCGTTATGTGCGACGACAATTCCATCTCCAATAAAATCGTGGAATTTTGCAATCATCTCTTCTACTTTTGGTGCATCACGAACCATGTCATCTGTAATTCCTGTTAATTCAATTGTTGTAGCAGATAATGGGTGATGTGGATTTGAAAAACTTTCAAATGTATCAATCACTTCACCGTCTACAATCTTCACAGCAGCCAATTCAATAATTGTATCGTATGCAGCTGATAAACCTGTCGTTTCTACATCAAAAACAACGAATGTTGCATGCTCAAGCTCAATATGACGAGGTTCATAAGCAATCGGCACCCCATCATCCACTAAGTTAGCTTCAACGCCAAAAATCGCTTTAATGCCATTTTTCTCTGCAGCGCCATAAGCTTCTGGAAATGCTTGTGCTCCACCGTGATCTGTAATCGCTACTGCTGGATGTCCCCATTTAGCTGCCTGTGTCACAAGCTCTGCCGCTGAAGATGTCGCATCCATTTGGCTCATTGATGAGTGCATATGGAGCTCTACACGACGTTCTCCTTCTGGCGCTTTATCCGAACGAATTTGCGGACGAATTTCTTGCATGTCTTGTGCCATCATCACTAAATCACGTACAAAAGTATCATTTTGGATCGACCCACGTGCGCGTACCCACATGCCTTTTTTTGCTTTTTGCATAATTGATACATCATCTTTATCACGTGAAAACATCTTCACTAAAATAGAATCCGTGTAGTCACTAACTTTCATCGTTAAGAGCGAACGACCACTACGTAGCTCTTTCACTTCCACATCAAATACAAATCCTTCAATTGTCACACGACGTTCTTCATCTTGAATTTGTTGAATTTCCATTAATGTATCATCAGGCTTCATTGCAATACCAAGTTGGAATGGACGGTCATCATCTTCGTCTCCACTATTCGCTTTTTCTTGCTCACGTTTTTGCATATCTTCTACAGCTTTTTTCGCAAATTGTTCTTCTTCAATACGACGCTGCTCTAAAAATTTCTGTTGTTCCTCTACCAATTCTTCTGTAGCTTCACTTAAAGCAAACTCTACAGGCAAATTTGGAAATCCATAATAACCATAATTCATTGAGATTTTATCAGTATATTTATGTTTATAGGCTTCAAGTTCAAAATCACGTTTACATGTTAACGAAAGTTTTTGACCATTCCATTGCGGTATTTGCTCTGCTAAACCTTTTCGTAATGGTGGTGAAATCTCTTCTAAATCATTAACAACTGTCATCCAATAATCTTGAATTAATTGTTCTGTCACTTGTGGTTGTTCTGTCGTAAATTGCAGTTGTACTTGTGCAATTTGTGAAAATGCTTTTTCCACATTCATTTTAAATAATTGATACACACGATACGGTAAAATATTTGGTGTTTTCAAAGTAAACTTCCAAACACGTTGCTGTTTATGCACCGTCATTCGTGTCATTTCTGCCGCTTCAAAAAACGGCATGTAAACATCATCTGTCAGACCAATTTGTTGTAATAAGATCTGAAAACGTTGTTTTGCTTCATGTTCATTAGACATGCTTGCACCTACTTTCTTTAAACGTTCATCTTCTATTGTACGTGAAATCGTAGCATCATACAAAGGCTCATACTTCCAATTTAGACAAAAGAAAAAAGCTTGATTGCTCAAGCTTTTTTTAGTCTATCTATAAATTAGTTTGTTGTTTTTAATAGATTATTTAAACGATCAATTAATTCTTCTTTTGCCCATTCAAATGTTTCGCCTGTTTGACGAACTTTTACTTCAACAATACCGTCAACAGCTTTTTTACCTACTGTTACACGCACTGGTAACCCAATTAAATCTGAATCTGCGAATTTAACGCCCGCACGTTCTTTACGGTCATCATGAAGTACATCATAACGATAAGAAGTTAATAGTTTATAAAGATCTTCTGATAATTCATTTTGTGCATCATCTTTTGTATTCACTGTAATTAAGTGCACATCATACGGTGTTACTTGTTGAGGCCACGTGAAACCATATGCATCTTGATATTGTTCTGCTACTGCAGCCATTACACGTGATACACCGATACCATAGCAACCCATGATAAATGGTTGATTACGACCATTCTCATCTAAGAACATGCCATTTAATGCTTCAGAATATTTTGTGCCCAGTTTAAATACGTGGCCTACTTCAATTCCTTCAGCAAATTTAATTGTACCTTCACCATCTGGAGAAGGATCGCCTACTTGAATGAAGCGAATATCTTCATATGCATCAACAGCAAAGTCACGACCTGGGTTAACCCCTGTATAATGATAGCCATCTTCATTTGCGCCGGCTACACCATTACGAATCGATTTAATTGCATGATCTGCTACCACTTTAACGCCAACTGGTAATTTAATTGGGCCAAGTGAACCTATATGGCTACCTAATAATTCAACGATTTCTTCATCTGTTGCTAATTCTGCTGTTTCTGCATCTAGTGCATGTTTTAATTTAATATCATTTACTTCATGATCGCCACGAGCAAGAACAACTACTAATTCTTCATCTACTTTGAATACTAATGTTTTCACAATATTACTAGCAGGTACTTCTAGGAATGCTGCAACATCTTCAATTGTTTTTTGATCTGGTGTTTCTACTTTTTGAAGTTCTGTCATATCAACATCTGGTGCTGAATAATCTACTTTTACTTCTGCCATTTCAATGTTGGCTGCATAATCAGATGTATCAGAGTAGGCAATTGTATCTTCACCAATTTCAGATAACACCATGAATTCATGTGTATCTTTACCACCAATTGAACCTGAGTCAGCAATAACTGCACGGAAGTTCAAGCCTAGACGTGTGAAAATATTTTTATATGCTTGAACCATATCATCATATGTTTCATCAAGGCTTTCTTGTGTTGCATGGAAAGAATAAGCATCCTTCATAATGAATTCGCGACCACGTAATAATCCGAAGCGAGGACGTTTTTCATCACGGAATTTTGTTTGAATTTGATAAAGTGTTAATGGTAATTTTTTATATGATTTCACTTCATCGCGAACTAATGCTGTAATAACTTCTTCATGAGTTGGTCCTAATGCAAAATCACGGTTATGACGATCTTTTAAACGTATTAATTCTGGGCCGTAATGTTCCCAACGACCAGATTCTTGCCATAATTCAGCTTGTTGTAGTGCTGGAAGTAATACTTCGTTACCACCTACTGCATCCATTTCTTCACGAACGATTTTTTCAATGTTTGCAAGCACTTTTTTACCTAATGGTAGGTATGAATAAACGCCTGATGTACTTTGGCGAATAAATCCTGCGCGAAGTAATAATTGATGTGACTTTACATCAGCATCTGCTGGTACTTCACGTAAAGTTGGGATAAATGTTTTAGATTGTTTCATGTTTAACCTCACCTTTGAATATAGTTGACTCTATTATACAAGACAAAGAGCCTTTTGTTATGTTTTTAAGCAATAAAAGTTCATTTGCTGTGCAAATGAACTTTTTTCTCACTATCTAAAAGAAGAATCTCTGAATGTCGTTCCATGTTACCGCGACCATTAAGACCATCAGACATGCAAAGCCAACAAACGTAATAATACCTTCTTTATTTTTATCAAGTGGTTTACCACGTACTAATTCATAGAAAAATAATGCAAGTCGTCCACCATCTAGTGCGGGGAATGGTAATAGGTTCATAATACCAAGATTTACACTAAGTGCGGCAGCCCAACTTAATAATGTTACGAAACCATATTTAGCCACTTCAGATGTTGCCTCATAAATACCTACAGGACCAGATAAAGCGTCTAGCGTAAATCCACCTGTTACGAGCACAACTAAAATTTTCACAATTTGAACAAGCCAAGTCCATGTTTGTTCAAATCCATATGGAATTGCTTTAAGTGGATTTTTATCATACGTATTCGCATACTGAATACCAATTTGCCCCACTTTTTCTTTATTTACTTCCACTTCTTTTGGCGTTACCTTCAAGGTTTTATCTTGCCCATCACGTACGACACCAATCGTAATTTCCTTACCAGGGCTTCCTTGAATAACTGCTGATAAATCCTGGAATTTATCAACTTTTTTACCGTTAACAGACGTGATTAAATCTTTTTCTTCAAAGCCTGCTACAGCAGCCGGACTATCATCTACTACTTTAGCAATTAAAGGTTCATTCGTCGGAATCCCTTGCACGAAACCAATGATGACGAAAATCACAATCGCTAAAATAAAGTTAAATAACGGCCCTGCAAAAATTGTAATCGCACGTTTACCCAGTGATTTTGCATTAAATGTGCGGTCATATGGTGCAATTTGTGTTTCTTGACCATTTTCCTCAATGATACAGTCACGCGCGACATTGTAACGTACGAGTTGCTCATCTTCATCATAGCCTTCCACCCATAATTTTTTTTGAAGTTCTGCTTTCTCAACTTCTAGAAAAAGCATATCGGGCAATTGCTTGTTTTGATTCATGACAAGACGAGTAATTTCATCATTTTCATTTAGTGTAAACCCGATACGATAACCTGGCTGTAATTCAACATTATCTAAATCATCGCCAGCCATCCGTACATAACCACCCATTGGTAGCAGACGAATTGTATATAGTGTTTCACCCTTTTTAATGCCTAATAATTTCGGTCCAAAACCGACTGCAAATTCACGTACCATAATGCCAGAGCGTTTTGCAAAAATAAAGTGTCCTAACTCATGGAAAAAAACGATCATACCAAATACGAATATAAATGCAATTGCTGATTGCATCAAATCCCACCTTTAATAATAAAGTTGACTTTCATGCAAGATTGCACGCCCCGTCATCTGTATGCTATTTTATCATGCCTTCAACAATTTTTCTTGTTTCCTTATCTACAGCTAAAATTGTTTCTAAATCTGGATTTTGAACATTGTCATGTGTTTGCATCACACGTTCAATAACATCTTCAATTTGAAGGAATGTAATTTTTTCTTGTAAAAACGAACCAACAGCTGCTTCATTAGCTGCATTCATTGCTGTTAAAATCGTACCGCCCATACGTCCTGCTTCATATGCAAAGCCTAGGCAACGGAAACGATCAAAATCAACATTTTCAAAATGTAATTGACCAATCTTCGCTAAATCTAATCGTTCAGCTGTTGAACGTGGTAAACGTTCTGGATAACTTAAAGCGTATTGAATTGGTGTACGCATATCCGCTGTACCAAGCTGTGCCATAACACTTGAATCGTGATATTCAACCATCGAATGAATAATTGATTCGCGATGAATTAAAACATCAATTTTATCATATGACATGCCATACAATACAGCAGCTTCAATTACTTCCAGCCCTTTATTCATTAATGTCGCTGAATCAATTGTGATTTTTGCACCCATTGACCAATTCGGGTGATTCAATGCTTGTTTGACTGTCACACCTTCAAGCTCTTCACGTGTTTTATCACGGAAACTACCACCTGATGCAGTTAAAATCAAGCGTTCTACAGATTTTGGATTTTCGCCATTCATTGATTGCCAAAGTGCTGAGTGTTCACTATCCACTGGTAAAATAGGTGCTCCATATTTTTTTGCTTCCGCCATTACGAGATGCCCTGCTGTCACAAGGGTTTCTTTATTTGCAATTGCAATAGCTTTCTTTTGACGAATTGCAGCCAGGGTAGACTCCAATCCAATACTACCTAATACAGCATTTAATAACACATTTGAATCACTATATGTCGCAACATCAATTAATCCTTGTGACCCATGTGTTACTTCTAATTCCGGAAATTCTTTTGATAAAGCTCGTGCATCTTCTTCTGATTGCATAGAAACAAGTTTTGGAGAAAATTCACGAATAATTTCCTTCGTTTTTTCAATATTTTTCCCTGATGCTAATGCAGCAATTTCAAATTCTTCTTGATGATCTTTTACAATATCAAGTGTTTGCTGTCCAATTGAACCTGTTGCACCTAACAAACTAATCGACTTCATAATGATGATCTCCTATCCAACAAAATGTAAAAAATGTAGCAGTGGTAATACAAACAATAGACTATCAAAACGATCTAAAATACCACCATGTCCGGGTAAGATTTTCCCTGAATCTTTTACCCCATAATGACGTTTAATAGCTGATTCTACTAAATCACCCATTTGCCCAACAATAGAAGCAATAATTGTTACAACAATTAATTTCCACCACTGTACTTCAAGATGTGTAATCATTTCAAAAATAAAAACAGCAATGATAGCGATAATAATACCACCCACAAAACCTTCAACTGTTTTTTTCGGTGAAATTTCTGGCCAAAGTTTATTTTTACCAAGTTTGCGCCCTACAAAATAGGCTCCTGAGTCAGTTGACCATACAACAACTAATGCAAAGACAATATATAACAGGCCATCTGATGCATCTCGTGTTGCCATAAAGTAATAAAACCCTACACCAACATAAAATACAGATATAAGTAAAAAACCAACATCGTCAAATGTAAATTTATTTTTCTTTAATACAACATAAATTAATAATAATGCTGTAACAAGGACAAGCCATTCCAATTTTGAATAACTTGTTGCGTCGATAATAGCACTTTCCCATCCTTCAGGCATTAACATAGCAAATAAGCCAACTAATGCTAATATACCTGGTACAGAGAATAGTGATAGATTGCGCATTTTAAGCATTTCAAAAAGCCCTACTGCTGCGATTATATAAATAACGATTGTTAATGGCGTTCCGCCATATACAACAAACGGTACAAATAATAATGCCGCAATAATGGCTGTAATAATACGCTGTTTCACGATTTATTCTCCTTTCAATCCACCATAACGGCGATTGCGCGATTGATAACTTTCTACTGCTTCTAGCAAATCTTTATCGCTAAATTCAGGCCAATGCACTTCTGTAAACCAAAATTCACTATAAGCAAGCTGCCATAATAGGAAGTTACTTAAGCGAAGCTCTCCACTGGTACGAATAAGCAAATCTGGATCTGGTAGCTGTGATGTCATTAAATGATTCGAAATTGTTTCTTCTGAAATGTCTTCCAAGCTTAACGTTCCATTTTGAACTTGGGTAACAATTTCTTGAACAGATAAAACCATTTCACGACGACTACCATAATTTAATGCAAAATTAAGTATCATACCTGTATTACTTGCAGTCGTATTCATCGCATTTTGAACAGCTTTTTGCGTATGTGTAGGTAATGCATCTATTTCGCCAATCATTCGAACACGAATATTTAACTCCATTAATTCAGGTAAAAATGAAGTTAAAAATTCTTCTGGTAAGCGCATTAAAAATTCTACTTCTTTACGTGGACGTTTCCAGTTTTCTGTTGAGAAAGCATACAATGTCAACGCACCAATACCTACTTTATTTGCACAGCGCGTAATTGTACGTATATTTTTCATCCCTTCATGATGTCCTGCTACACGCGGTAGAGCACGTTTTTGTGCCCAACGACCATTGCCATCCATAATAATCGCAATGTGTTGTGGTACGCTCTCACTACGCACTTTTAACATGCGTTCTTGTAATGTAGCGTCCTTTTTATCTGTTTTTCTCCATCCGAGTTTATCTAACATTTAAAATCCTCCACTAGCTTGCATATCGGAACGTATACTTCATCTATCATAACAAAAATAACATTCTTTTTCCTCTATATCACTAAAAAAGACGTCCCTATTATATAGAGGACGTCTTTTTATTTTGGAAAGTTCTATTAAACTGATAGAATTTCTTTTTCTTTTTCAGCAGCTAGTTCATCAATTTCTTTGATGTGATCATCAGTTAATTTTTGAACATCATCGCTATATCCACGTAAATCATCTTCTGTAATTTCGCCAGCTTTTTCAGCTTTTTTGAAATCATCATTTACATCACGACGGATATTACGAACAGCAACTTTCGCTTCCTCAGCTTCTTTTTTCACCACTTTTACAAGATCTTTACGACGTTCTTCTGTAAGCGCTGGGATTGTTAAGCGAATTACTGAACCATCATTTGTTGGTGTAATACCAAGATCTGATTTTAAGATTGCTTTTTCAATATCGCCTAAAATTGTTTTATCATATGGTTGGATGACTAAAAGTCGAGCTTCAGGAACTGAAATACCTGCCATTTGATTTAATGGTGTTGGAGCTCCGTAATAGTCAACAGAAATACGGTCTAATAGTGAAGCATTTGCACGACCTGCGCGGATTGCCGCAAGTGCACGAGAAAATGCATCAATTGCTTTAGACATACGATCTGTTGCTTGATCGATAACTTGTTTTGACATGCTTAATCCTCCTGAGTTTTATTTATGCACTGTAGTACCGATTTTTTCGCCCATTACAGCACGTTTGATGTTTCCATCTTCTAATAATGAGAATACTACTAAATCGATATCATTGTCCATGCATAACGTTGAAGCAGTTGAATCCATTACTTGTAATCCTTTTTGAATAACATCTAAATATGTCAATTCTTCGTACTTAACAGCATTTTCATCAACTTGTGGATCTGCAGAGTATACACCATCTACATTATTTTTCGCCATTAAAATGACATCTGCGCCAATTTCAGCTGCACGCAATGAAGCCGTTGTATCAGTAGAGAAGTATGGGTTACCTGTACCGGCAGCAAAGATTACTACACGTTTTTTCTCTAAATGACGAACTGCTTTACGTCGAATGTAAGGTTCAGCAACTTGTGTCATCACAATTGAAGATTGTACACGAGTTGGTACACCTAGGTTTTCTAATGAATCTTGTAAAGCTAAAGCATTCATAACAGTCGCTAACATGCCCATGTAATCTGCATTGGCACGCTCCATACCCATTTCTGCTCCAATTTTACCTCTCCAAATGTTCCCACCGCCTACTACTAAGGCAACTTCCACTCCTAAGTCTACTACGTCTTTAATTTGCGCTGCTACTGATTTAACAACTTTTGGTGCTAGGCCGAAACCTGCTTCACCAGCTAATGCTTCCCCACTTAATTTAATGACTACGCGTTTATATTGTTCTGGCATAAGCTCTTTAGACCTCCATATTTTTTTCTTGAAAAATAGGGAACACGGTGTTACTGTGCTCCCTACTTTAATAAAACTATTTGATTGAAAAAATTAGTTACCTTTAACTTGGTTCATAACTTCTTCTGCAAAGTTATCTTCACGTTTTTCGATACCTTCGCCTACTTCGTAACGTACAAACTCAGTTACTTTAGCGTCGCCTAAGAATTTAGCAACAGTTTCATCTGGATTTTTAACGAATGGTTGGTCAAGTAAGCAAATTTCTTTGAAGTATTTGTTTAAACGGCCTTCCACCATTTTAGCAACGATGTTTTCTGGTTTGCCTTCATTTAAAGCTTGTTCAGTTAAAACTTTACGTTCGTGTTCAACTTCTTCAGAAGAAATTTGGTCGTGAGAAACATATTTAGGGTTGATTGCAGCAATGTGCATAGCTACATCTTTCGCTTTAGCAGCGTCAGTAGTGCCTTCAACAACAGTTAATACACCAATACGACCGCCCATGTGTAAATAAGCACCGAAAGCATCCGCATCTGTTTTAGTTTCGATTACGAAACGACGAAGAGTAATTTTTTCACCGATAGTAGCGATTGCTGATGAAATATGTTCAGCAACAGTTGCGCCACTTTCCATTTTAGATTCTAAAGCTGCTTCAACATTTTCAGGTTTTGCAGATAATAATTGTTCAGCTAATTCTTTAACTAAAGTTTGGAAACCTTCGTTTTTAGCAACGAAATCAGTTTCAGCATTTACTTCTAAAAGTACAGCTTCATTACCTTTTTCAGCGATGAAAGTAGTACCTTCTGCCGCAATACGGTCAGCTTTTTTACCAGCTGCAGCTAAGCCTTTTTCGCGTAAGAAATCTACAGCCGCTTGGATATCTCCATCAGTTTGTACTAATGCTTTTTTACAATCCATCATTCCAGCACCAGTTTTTTCACGTAATTCTTTAACCATTTTAGCAGTTACTGCCATTGATAGTTCCTCCTATACAATTGAAAAGTTTATTTTTCTCAAAAAAAGGTGATAAGAGGGATTATCCGCTTATCACCTGTCTCTAAAATAAGAAATTACTCAGCTGAAGCTGCTTCTGTAGCTTCAACTTGCGCTTCTTCTTCACCTTGTTTAGACTCGATTAAAGCATCAGCCATTTTAGAAGTGATTAATTTTACAGCGCGGATTGCGTCATCGTTTGATGGAATAACGTAATCAATTTCATCTGGATCACAGTTAGTATCAACCATAGCCACGATTGGAATGTTTAATTTGTGTGCTTCTGCAACAGCAATACGTTCTTTGCGAGGATCAACAACAAACATTACGTCTGGAATAGCTTGCATATCACGGATACCGCCTAAGAAGCGTACAAGACGTTCATGTTGTTTTTTAAGTTGAACAACTTCTTTTTTAGGAAGTACTTCGAAAGTACCGTCTTCTTCCATACGTTCGATTTCTTTTAAACGAGCGATACGTTTTTGAATAGTACCGAAGTTAGTTAATGTACCACCTAACCAGCGTTGGTTGATGTAGTAGTTACCTGAACGTTCAGCTTCTTCTTTAATAGCTTCTTGAGCTTGTTTTTTAGTACCAACAAAAAGAACTTTACCGCCTTCTTCGCCAACTTGACG
Source organism: Kurthia populi (assembly GCF_042686175.1). Lineage (NCBI taxonomy): Bacteria > Bacillati > Bacillota > Bacilli > Caryophanales > Caryophanaceae > Kurthia > Kurthia populi. The sequence continues at coordinate 51,335 of NZ_JBHUOR010000141.1, forward strand.
CATGAAGTTATAAGCTTCTTCTAATTTTTTAACTGTTTTTTGTAAATCGATAATGTAGATACCGTTACGTTCAACAAAGATGAATTTTTTCATTTTTGGATTCCAACGGCGAGTTTGGTGACCGAAGTGTACACCAGCTTCTAGTAATTGTTTCATTGAAATTACTGACATGATTTGGTTCCTCCTAAAGGTTTTTGATTTAATTTTCCTCCGCATTCATCATTTATATAGAGAACTTTAATTATTCAAAGCACCACCCTATATATCAGAATGCGTGTGTAATAATAACACCAATTGTTAATATACCATAGTCCCTATTCACTAGCAACTATTTTTATTTAGTTATTGTTGAAATTTTAGTAATAATTCAATTTCTGTTTTACCTCTATTTACTCTTTTAGCAATGTCTGAAATAGAAAGTCCTTTTTTATACATTTGAATTACTTGCTCTTCAACTGTAAGTTTATTTTCATCAGATTGTTTGGTTTGATATGCTTTTTTAACATAGGCTTTAGGGACCTTGAAGTTGTTTTGTATTGTTTCTATTTCATCGTCACGATCAGCTGTATTTTTTGTATACACTGAGCTATCTTGCTTATTAATAAACGATGATAAGCTATTCGTAGATTGTTTTTTTATCGTTTTCATCTCTTGAATCAAACGATTATTTTCATCTTTCATTTCAGCTAAATAAGCTCCTATGGCATCATCCATATCGTCTTTCATGCGCTGTTGTTTTTCTTCTACTTCTTTTAAAGAAGAAATCTTGAGGTTTAAAAGAACGATAAAATAAAAACTTAGACACTGAGCAATGACAAGAAAAATAATAATTATGCTGAGCATCATTGTATCTCCTAACCACTAAAATCAAAAAAATTACCCTTAAATGGATGTTGCGTTGAATGTTCTTTTGATTGGTATTTTTCTTTTTTTGAATGTGATGATTCATTAGATTTTTTTCGTTTATCTGGGTGTTCATCTCCGACTTTCGATGTATCTTCTGACTTTAAAACAGTCGTCCGATTTTTCAACGTCTGTTTTTCTGTAGCCATTTGAGCCATTGATTGATTACCATTAACATATTGCTGCGCATTATCAGCCATCTTACCAGCTTCAAACGTTTTAGGTAACGCAATTTGAAGTTCAATACTTTTTAATGACATTACATTCCCCCCATTAAATTATAAGTTTCTCATTTCTTTTGTTAGTAAGTTACGTAATTTAAATAAGGCTTTTGAATGTATTTGTGAAATTCTGGAAGTTGATAGTTCTAACATTTCACCTATTTCTGTTAGCGTCATTTCTTCTGTGTAAAAAAGACTTAATACTAATTGCTCTTTATCATTTAATTTTAAAATACTTGCAGATAAATCTTGTATTAACTCTGCTTGCATTGCTTCTTGTTCCGGTGTTTTGATTGAATCATCTCGAATTGAAAAAGTTTTATTATCTGATTCATCATCCTGTAATTGTTCATCCATTGATAAAATATTTGAAGCAAAATGTTCTCGAACCGTTTGAAACACTTCATCAACCGTTATATTTAATTCAATCGCTACTTCCTCAGGTGTCACATGCCTTTGCAATCTTTGTTCCATTTCTTCAATAAGCATATCCATTTTCTTTGTTTTCTCACGCGCTGAACGTGGTAGCCAATCTTCTTTTCTAAGTCCATCAATAATAGCACCACGCACTCGAAATGAAGCATACGTATCAAATTTCAAATCCCGTGTAGGATCAAATTTATTTAAAGCATCAAATAATCCCATCATACCTAAACTATTTAGTTCATCACGCGACACACTTTTAGGTAATCCAACAGCAATTCTTTGCACATGGTAAGATACTAATGGCTTATACTTTCGCATTAGTACGTCTCCTGCATGAGGATCTCGATTGGCCTTCCAACTTTGCCATAGTTTTTGCTCTTCTACTGAAGTTGTTTGCATCAAATTACCCTCCTCACTCTATCTACATTCCCTTCAATTATTATAGCAAATCTCACCTATATTTTGGAATGTATATACAACAGAATATGCGTAAATAAAAGGATTACCCCTAATAAATTTACTTACCATTTAAGAATTTGTAGAATTCAGAGAAAAATCTTCTAATAAAATTTCTCTTTACAATTTTCAGATTCTTAAGGTGATTAGAAATAGGGATAATCCTTCTTTTTTAGCTTTCTTGGGCCATTAACGTTTTCACTACTTTTGCTACTTCTTTTGCCTGTGTTTCTTCTATATCATTTTTCTCTATAGTTATTGACTGGTTTGTTACTTGATTTTGTTCTTGTTGTTCAGCTACTTGTTCTTCTATTAAAATTTCTTCTGATTTTGGATTATAGAAAGCATAACCTATTAAGAATCGAACAACGAACGTTGTAATAAATACAACAAATGCTACAGTGAAAGATTGAATAAGAATCTCACCTGGTGTGCGAGCTGTTTGAAATATTAATAAAAAGTAAATGGCAAAAGATCCAAGTGCTGCCCAACAATTAATATAAAATGAGCCTGCCATTAAATATCTTTCACTCCTTGATTTACAGTACGTATTTGTAATTTTGAGGTTTGAGGATTAAATTCAATCGTACGACCACTATTACCCCCAGTATCCTCAGAAACAATTGGAATACCAAACTTTCGTAGTTGATTTTTTACGGCTTCTACATTACGTGGTCCTATACGCATAGAATCTTGATTTGATGTGAATTTAAACATTTGCGCGCCACCAGCAATTTTAGCTTTCAACTTAACTGCATTAGCGCCCTTCAATTTCATTGCATCAATTAAAGCGGGAACACCTGTGTCAGCAAATTTCGCAACGGTCAGCTGACCACCTCTACTCAAAGATGAATCTGGCAACATAACATGGACAAGACCTGCTACTTGCTTTACCTCATCATATATAACAACACCTACACAAGAACCTAATCCTGATGTTCGAATCGTCTGCTTTTGCGTTGCTACATCTAATTGTGCAATCCCTACTTTAACAACATCTAGACTTGTAAACATATTATCCAACACCTAATGATGTAAAAATTGTAGAAAATGAATTTGGGTCTGGAATCAAGAAAAAGTGACCGCTGACTTCTTCTTTAGCATTTTCTTCATGTTCAATAATTGATGTATCTATTACAATTACATAATCACTAATTTGAGATACTTCTATTAATCCGATACTAATAATTGCACCAAACATATCGCTCGCTAACGCAGGAGGAGTTGGATATAATTTTAGCTTTGTAAAGTCCGAAAGTGCAGATAAATACGAACCCGATAAAATATTTCCCATTTCTTGCATAGCTGAGAGTCCTAATTCTGAAGGTGATTGCGCAAAATCAAAAGATTTTTCATGGATTAATTTTCGAATTAATTGGTTCGCTTGTTCTACTGGCATGATAAAAAACATTCCTCCAGCTACATCCCCCTCGATTCTCAAATAAATTCCGGTAACAAAAGTTTCTGCTCCGCCTACACGTTCCATCATATCGTTGAATGATACCATTTCTACTTGAGGTACATGCATATCTATCTTCGTATTAAGTAATGTAGATAAAGCTGTTGCCGCGTGTGCAGCTCCGATATTCCCAATTTCTTTCAGGACATCTAAATGAAAAGAGGTAATATTTTGTTGAATATCCATCTAAAAATCCTCTCTTATTTTAACGTACTTAGTACTTTTTCTAAGTTTAATAGAATCAATAGACGATTTCCTATGTTTGCGACACCTGAAATAAATTCTTCTTCTAATGAACCAACGACTTCTGGTTGTGGTTCAATTGTCTCTTTTTGAATATCCATTACATCGTTCGCTGCATCTACAATAAATCCAACTTCCATATCTTCTTCAGAAATTATAATAATACGCGTATTTTCGCTGCTCACAGTTGTTGTAACACCAAAACGATCACGTAAATCAATAATTGGTGTTACAACTCCACGTAAATTAATGACGCCTTTTACATAATGCGCTGTACGTGGTACACGCGTAATATGCATCATTTTTTCAATTCCTTGAACTTGTTCAACAGGTAATGCATATTCCTTGTCTCCTAATTGAAAAACAATTACTTTCATTACTTCGACGTCCATTGCTACATTTTCTGTCATTTCTAACACCTCTCTTATTTAATAAGTGAATTACAATCAATAATTAGTGCTACTTGACCATTCCCTAAAATTGTTGCTCCTGAAATCGCAAAAACATTTGTCAAATAATTCCCTAGAGACTTAAGAACAATCTCTTGTTGACCAATAAATGAACCAACAACTAATCCCGCCATTTTGTCCCCTTTTCGTACAATAACAACAGAGTGGAAATCATCTCCTGGATCATCAGTGCGTGGAACTTCAAAAATTTCTTCTAAAAACACAAGTGGTACTACTTTCCCACGGAAATCAATCACTTTCTGATTATGAGCATTCATTATATCTGCCTTATGAATAATTGACGTTTCAATAATTGACGTTAAAGGAATTGCATAAATTTCTTGTTCAATTTCAATTAACATAACCGAGATGATTGATAAAGTCAGCGGTAATTGAACAGAAAATAACGAACCTTTTCCTTCTTCCGATTCAATTGTAATGGTTCCTCCCAATGATTCAATTGTTGATTTTACAACATCAAGGCCAACACCTCTACCAGAAATATCCGATAATACTTCAGCTGTTGAGAATCCTGAAGCTAAGATTAATTCATTAATTTGAGTATCTGTTAGTTTTGATGCTAACTCTGAGGTAACGACGCCTTTTTCTAATGCTTTACTTAAAACACGTTCTTTATTGATACCGGCACCATCATCTTCAATTTCAATAAACACATGATTCCCACTATGATAAGCACGTAGTTCAACACGTCCTTCTTCAGGTTTTCCAGCTGCTACTCGAACCTCTGGACTTTCAATACCATGATCAAGTGAGTTTCGAATTAAATGAACAAGAGGATCTCCGATTTCATCAATAACTGTTCGATCTAATTCAGTTTCTGCACCAATAATATCTAATTTGATTTTTTTATTTAAATCACGTGATAATTGTCTAACCATTTTAGGAAAGCGATTAAAGACCGTTTCTACTGGTACCATACGCATATTCAAAATAATATTTTGTAAGTCGCTCGAAACGCGCGACATGCGTTCAACTGATTCATTTAATTCATTATGATTAAGCTCTGCTGCAATTGATTGTAAACGTCCTCGGTCAATTACTAATTCTTCGAATAAATTCATCAGTATATCCAGTCTTTCAATATTTACTCGAATTGTTTTACTTGTGGCATGAGAAGATTTAACTGGCTTTTCAGATTGCTTAGCAGTTGAGTTGGTTACGACTTTTGTTGCTTCTTGGGAAATCACTTCCACATCAATACTTTTGGCTGTTGAAGAAGCAACAACAGGTTCTAAAACATTTTCCTCTACTAAATCAAAGAACATTTTTTTAACAACTACTTCTTTTACTTCTGACACTTTTTTAATAGCTTCTTCTACAGTCTCAATAGCTTCTTTTGTAACAAAAGCAATTGAAAAATCTGTATCAAACTGTTCTGCTTCTAATTGTTCTACTGCAGGGACAGATTTAATTACATCTCCGCATTTTTCAAGAACTTCAAATACCATAAATACTCGTGCTGCTTTTAGTAAGCAATCATCGCGTAGAGTAATTGCGATTTCATATGTGCCAAAACCTTGTTCATTAGATTGTTCAATAATTGTACGTTCAAAATCATCATAAGTAAGTGCTGTTACTGAAACCAATCTATCTTCACTGCTATCCTCTACAACAGCTTTGGCATTTGAACCATCAATTAGTTCTCCATTTTCAATACGCTTTAATTTTTCAACAGTCTCGCTAACATTTCTTTTTCCATCTCCACCCTCAGAAATATCTCCAATCATGGCTTCAAGGTGATCAATAGACTCAAAAACAACATCTAAAATCTCAGGTGAAACTTCGATTTTTTCATTACGAATCCCATCTAAAACATTCTCCATTTTATGCGTCAAATCCGCCAAATCTTCAAATCCCATTGTTGCAGACATGCCTTTTAATGTATGTGCATTACGAAAAATCTCGTTTACAATTGATAAATCATGTGGATTTTGCTCCAGTGCTAATAAATTTTCGTTACATGATTGTAAATGTTCCGTACTTTCATCAATGAATACTTCTAAGTATTGGTTTGTATCCATATTTTAAGCCTCCTCTTATGGAATATATTTCATAATTGTTTGTGCAATATCATCAACATCTTCAACATTATCGACTAACCCGGTTTCAAATGCCGCTTTAGGCATACCATATACAACACATGTATTAGCAGATTCTGAAATAGCTTTAACATTTCCTGTGGTTTTTAAAATTTTAAGCCCCTTAGTTCCATCTGAACCCATACCTGTCATAATAACAGCTAATTTATCATATTCTTCTAACTTACTAGCACTTTCATACATAACATCAACAGCTGGCCTGTGACCTCCTCTAGGAGCTTCTATATTATCTAATTTAATTCCAACTGACATTCCAACTTTTTGTAATTTCATATGATATCCACCAGGAGCAATATATGCTACTCCAGATTGTAAAATATCTCCATTTTCTGCTTCTTTAACAGTTATCTCAGACAAATTATCTAACCGTGTTGCTAAAGATTTAGTGAACCCTGCTGGCATGTGCTGAACGATTAAAATTGGTGCCATAATGTTTTGCGGTATTTTAGTAATGACTTCCTGTAAAGCTCTTGGACCACCGGTAGATGTTCCTATTAATACCAATTTTTTCTTTCCATGTAAATTCCAATTATTCGTATTAATCACTGAACGTTCAAGTGGTTTAGATGGAGTAGTTATTTCTTTAGTAGAAATATCTTTATTAAAAAATGTATTTGCTGCTTTAGAAAGAGTTGCTGGCTTACGTAATTTTGTCACCGACACATTCGTTGCTTGAATGACTTTATGAACAAGTTCATCCTTAATCTTATGTAGATCTAAAGAAATTGTTCCACTCGGTTTAGCAATAAAATCTACTGCTCCATTTGCCATTGCTTCTACAGTAATTTCTGCGCCGGCTTTAGTCGTACTAGAAAGCATGACTACGGGAGTTGGACAATCTACCATGATTAGTTTCAAAGCCTCTAATCCATTTAATTGAGGCATTTCAACATCCAACGTCACAACATCTGGTTTTAAAGCTTTAATTTTTTCAAGTGCATCTTGTCCATTTCGTGCAGTACCTATTACTTCAATATTTGGAACATCTACAAAAAAATCTCCAATCAGTTTTCTCATAAATGCTGAATCATCAACAATTAATAATTTTTTTATTACTGTCATGTTATCCACGCCCTTTACTAAAAATACTTTTTAATGCATTTATAAAACGATTTGTGTCTAGTTCATTCAAATTTTTTGATTGACCTGATGTGTAAGTAGTAGTAATTTTTTGAACTGCTTTTGTAGCAGGAGCACGTTCATATAAAATTGAAAACAATTTTTGTTGCTGTACAGCTTTCCTTACATGAATATCTTCTGGAATAGAACCCAAAATATTTAAATTTTTGTTTAAAAACTGCTGTGCTGTACTTTTTAAACGATGTAGTGTTTGATTTGCTTCGTCTGTTGTCAATGCTCGATTACACACAATATGCATATTTTTAAGTGGGTTTCTTGTGTTCACATATTTCATCATTGAATATGCATCCATAACTGCTGTTGGTTCTGTAGTAGAAATAACGATTATATCGTCTAAAGCCTCAAGTAATTGCAATGACCATTCTGTAGCTCCCGCACCCATGTCAAAAATAATATAGTCATAGCGCTGTTGAAGTAGTTCAAAAGCAGATAGTAAACGATCAAACATTGAATCATTCCATTCAATTACGTTCGCCATTGCAGAGCCACCACTTAAATAGTCAATATTACTTAAAAAAGATTCTATTACATCTTCTAAAATATATTCTCCACTTAAATAATCGATTAAAGAATATCTAGACTTTTCTCCTAATAATATATGAATATTCCCCATCCCGATATCCATATCCACTATAACTATCTCATATCCTTTTTCTGCTAAATTGAACGAGAAATTAGTAGAAAAGTTACTTTTTCCGACGCCTCCTTTACCACTTATTACCCCTATAGATGTGGAAATATGTTTATTTTCCATTTTTAATCGCAATTTTTCTGCTTGATTTCCCATTGACTATTCTCCTTGGAAAATTAATTCAACTATTTTATCAAGAGTTGCTTCCACAATATCTTCTGGTACTTCTTGTCCATTAGTATAGTAAGCAAGTCCTTTATTATATTTAATCATTAAATTGACTATAGGGCCAATAGAATTTGTTTCATCTAGCTTTGTAAAAATTAATTTTGTAATTGGAAGTCTTTCAAACTGCTCGATAATCACTTCTAGATCACGCTGTTTTGCTGTAAGTGCTAAAACTAAATAATTTTCAGTTTCTTTATTAATATCGATTAATTCAACTAAATCATTAATATATTTACTTTCGTTGTAATTTCGTCCTGCAGTATCAATAAAAATCAAATCACAATGTTTTAAATTATCAATTGCTTTTACATAATCCTCATGTGAGTAGACAACTTCTACAGGTGCTTGTAGCAAATTAGCATATGTTTTCAATTGCTCAATCGCTCCAATTCGATATGTATCCGCCGTAATAAATCCAATCTTCTTACGTTTTTCCAATACTGCACGAGCAGCCATTTTAGCAATAGTTGTTGTTTTTCCAACACCTGTAGGACCAACCACATTAATAAATCGTTTATCAAAAGATTGATTTCCTATTGAAAACTGATCTAGCTCTTGACGTAATGCCATTTTAGCAAATCGTATTAATTGTTGTGTTGTTAACTCTTCACGACTATTTTTATACATGTCAAAAAGCTCATCACTAATTGATGTGATGAGCTTTTTGTCTAATTCTTGATGTTCCATTTGCTCAATAATAGATGTGAAAATAACCGGATACTTTGTAGTTGCTGTTTGCTGTTTCTTTATTAAATCTTTTAATGTCACTAACTCATGTCGAATTTCTTCAACATGCGTTGGTTGTAGAGTAATAGAATTTTTTTCTATTACATCATTTGATTTTAATTCTATATTTTCTATAGATGACATTGTCGTACGTTCGATTCCAATGACAACTTCAAAGTATTTCTTTTTAAACAAACCTAGAAACCCTTTTGAATATATAGGCTTTGAACTAATAATAATCGCTTCATCACCAAAATCTTTTTGTACTTTTTTCATTGCTTCTGCCATTGTAGAAGCTGTATATTTTTTCATCTTCATTCTACATTCACCACTCCAACACTTTGAATTTCAATTGATGCTTCTAGCTCATTATACGAAAGAATTGGAATTTGTGGGAAGTAGCGTTCTGTTAATTGTCGTACATACATGCGCACAGCAGGTGAACATAAAATTACAGGTGATTGTTCAAAAAATGCTATGCGTTCCACTTCTTTAGAAATGGCTTCTAAAATCATTTGAGACATTTGTGGATCTATTGCTAAATAATTACCATGCTCTGTTTGCTGAATACTATCTGCTACTATTTTTTCTACTTTAGCAGATACCGTTAACACTTTTAATTCCGGTTGATTACCAACATATTGAGTAGTAATTTGACGAGCTAGGCCTTGTCGAACATATTCTGTTAACACATCTACATCTGATGTTAGTTTTGAATAATCAGCTAATGTTTCAAAAATAATTGGTAAATTACGTACAGATACGTTTTCTCTTAGTAAATTAGCTAATACTTTTTGTATTTCACCTATCGCCATTGGTGTAGGTGTTAATTCTTCTACAAGAATAGGGGATGTTTCGTGTAAGTGGTCAATCAATTGTTTTGTCTCTTGACGTCCCAATAACTCTGATGCATTTGCGCGAATAATTTCTGTTAAATGCGTAGAAACTACACTTGGTGGATCCACAACAGTGTATCCCAGCATTTCAGCTTCTTCTTTCACTAATTCAGTAATCCATTTTGCAGGAAGGCCAAATGACGGCTCAACAGTATCAATACCATCAATTGAATTCTCCTCACCAGGACTCATCGCCAAATAATGATCTAACAAGAGCTCTCCATTAGCCATTTCATTCCCTTTAATTTTGATACGATATTCATTAGGTTGCAGTTGAATATTGTCTCTAATACGTACTACCGGTATAACAATACCTAATTCTAAAGCTAATTGACGACGAATCATAACTACTCGGTCAAGTAAATCTCCACCTTGAGCTGCATCAACTAGAGGAATTAATCCATATCCAAATTCAAATTCAATCGGATCAACATTTAATAAATTCACAACATTTTCTGGACTCTTCAGATTATCTGTAACAACCTCTTCTTCGATTTCTTCTTGTTCTTCAACAGTTTCTTTTGTAGAACGTTTTTGTTGATATGCTAGTAATGCAATAATTGCTGCCACAGGAATTGTCACAAAATCACTAACAGGTGTTAGTAATCCTAATAAAAAGATTGTACCAGCTGCTACATATAATACTTTTGCATCTCCAAATAATTGACGCATAATATCCGTACTAAAATTACCATCTGATCCAGCACGTGTCACGACAATACCTGTAGCTGTAGAAATAATTAATGCAGGAATTTGTGAAACTAATCCATCCCCGACTGTCAATGTAGTAAATCGACTAATAGCGTCTGCAAATTCCATTTCCATTTGCACAACACCAATAACAATACCGAACAAAATATTAATAATAACAATAATGATACCAGCTATTGCATCACCTTTAACAAATTTCGTTGCCCCATCCATTGCTCCATAAAAATCGGCTTCTCCTGAAACTTTCTCACGACGTTCGCGCGCTTGCGTTTCAGAAATCAAACCTGCATTTAAGTCTGCATCAATAGCCATTTGTTTACCTGGCATTGCATCTAATGTGAATCGAGCAGCAACTTCAGATACACGTTCAGAACCTTTTGTAATAACAAGGAAGTTTATAATTACTAAAATAATAAATACTACTAATCCTACTACAAGATTTCCGCCAACAACAAATGTACCAAATGTTTCTACAACATTCCCTGCTTCACCACCACTTAAAATAGCTCGTGTAGTTGAAACATTTAAGCCTAATCTAAATAATGTTAAAAGCAAAAGAATTGTGGGAAAAATAGAAAACTCAAGTGCTTCTTTCATATTCATAGCAATTAATAAAACAAGAATTGCCAATGCAATATTCATGATAATTAAAAAGCTTAATAGCCATGTTGGCAGAGGGATAATCAGCATCGCTACAATCATAATAACGGCTGCTAAAACACCTATGTCGCGAAATTTCATGTTTGTCCCTCCCTAACTAAATCTTACGTTTAATGCGATATACATACGCAAGTACTTCTGCAACTGCTTTAAAAAATTCTTCTGGTATACGGTCATTAATTTTAACTTGGTCATACATAGCTCTGGCAAGGGGCCGATTTTCTACCATGACAACCTTATTTTCTTTTGCAATTAATTTTATCTTTTGTGCAACAAAATCTGTTCCTTTAGCAACGACTTTGGGTGCATCCATAGCATCCTCATCGTATTTTAAAGCAATTGCATAATGCGTTGGATTTGTAATGACTACATCTGCTTGAGGTACTTCCTGCATCATTCTACGCATTGACATTTCTCTTTGCCTTTGTTTAATTTTTGATTTGATTAAAGGGTCACCTTCAACATTTTTGTATTCATCTTTAATATCTTGTTTAGACATTCGAAGGTTTTTTTCATAATCATATTTTTGATACATGTAATCTAAAATCGCAATAACCATCAATACAATAGAAGCTGCTATACCCATGTATGCCACAAGTTTTGAAACTGTTATCAAGGCTGCTCCTGGGGTTTTATGTGCTAAGCTTAAAACTTCCTCAATGTTAATATATAATACTAAAAATGTTGTGGTACCTATAAAAGATATTTTCAAAATTGATTTTAATAACTCAACAATTGCTTTGAGCGAAACAATTCGTTTTAACCCCTTTATCGGGTCAATTTTTTTTAAATCAAATTTTAACGTTTCAGTTGTAAATAGTAATCCGAACTGCATAAAATTAGCCGCAATTGCTGCAACAACTGCAACTATAAAAATTGGCACTACAATCATAGCTAATTCTTTTAGTATATCCCAATACATTTCCATAATGGAAGAAATAGTAATCGTTTTAACAGTCATATTATGTACAATAATTTCTCTGAAAAAAGACATCATTTCTTCTTTCATAGATCCTGCCACAAAAGTTAAATATAAAAATATCGCTAATAGGACTATTGCGCTTGTTACGTCTTGACTTTTTAATACCTGCCCTTTTTTTCTAGAGTCTTGACGTTTTTTTGGTGTTGCTTTTTCAGTTTTCTCACCTGCAAAAAACTGTATATTTAATTGAACTAACATATTCATTTTAGCCAATACCTATCAACTCCATGTATTGCCGCATCGAGACAAACATAAATTTAAATAACTGCTGCATCACCTCAGACATTACTGTAAACATAACAACCATTGTGACAAACGCCACAAAAATCTTCACTGGAAAACCGATTACAAAAATATTAAGTTGTGGCACAGTTTTTGCAACAATTCCTAGGGCTAAATCAGTCAAAAATACAGTAGCTACAATAGGAATAGCTAATTGAAACGCAATAATAAACATTCCAGCGAACATTTGTATTACAAACATAACTGTATTTTCTGTTGCAAGTTTCGGCCATGTCTGTGCAACAGGTACAAATTCATAACTATAATAAATTGCATCTAATAAAAGATGATGGCCATTAGCACTCAATAATAATAATAAAGCTATAACATTAAAAAATTGTCCAGTTAAAGGACTTTGTGTTCCCGTTTGTGGATCAATAACATTGGCAATAGCAAATCCTATTTGGAAGTCAATAAAACCTCCAGCTATTTGCACTGCTGACATTACAATATACGCTAACAAACCTAATGTTAGTCCCACAAGTGCTTCTTTAATAATCAATAAAGCATAATTACCATCAACTTCAATCATTTCAGCATCCATAGGAAGTGCAATAATTACTGAAAATAAAACTGCTAATCCAATCTTTACTTGATTTGGAATTGTTCGATATGAAAAAAAAGGCACTGTTGCTAAAAAAGCACTTAATCGGACAAGAATCAATATGATTAATGGAATTTTTGCTACCAATATTTCCATTCTCTCACCCTATATACCTTGTTAAGTTTTCAAAAATATCTTTTGTGTATGTAACAACCTTTGTTAGCATCCAAGGGCCAAAAAATACGATGGCTAATAATACAGCGATAATTTTTGGAACAAAAGATAATGTTTGCTCTTGAATTTGAGTCGTTGCTTGAAAGATACTCACAAGTAAACCAACTACTAATGCTACAAGTAAAAGGGGCCCTGAAGCCATAATCACAACAGTAATTGCACGTTCGGCAATTGATATAACTAGTTCTTGTGACATTTTTATTCATCCCCTAAAAGCTTTGTAATAGTGACTTCATCACGAGTGACCAGCCATCTACTAATACAAATAATAAAATTTTAAAAGGTAGCGAAATCATTACTGGCGGTAGCATCATCATCCCCATAGACATTAAAACACTAGCTACAATCATATCAATGACTAAAAATGGTATAAAAATCATAAATCCCATTTGAAATGCTGTTTTTAATTCACTTATGGTGTATGCCGGTACTAATGTCGTTAATGGTATATCCTCTACTTTTTCAGGCATTTCTTGATTTCTATAACTTAGAAATAAATCTAAGTCATTTTGGCGTGTATGTTTAGCCATAAACTCTTTAAAAGGTGTAGCTGCATTATCATATGCCTCATCTAAAGTTATTTCTTCATTAAACAATGGTTGTAAAGCGCCTTTATTCACTTCTTGTAGAGTTGGTGACATAATAAAAAATGTTAAGAACATTGCTAAGCCTATAATTACCTGATTAGGCGGCATTGTATTCGTTGCAAGAGCTGTTCTTACAAACGACAAAACAATGACGACTCGAGTAAAACAAGTCATCAAAATCAAAATACTTGGTGCAATAGAGAGTACTGTCAACAATAGCATTAGCTTCACAGAAGTCGAAACATTGGCAGCACTACTATCAGAAAAATAATTTATAAAATCACTCATCTTTCAGGCTGCTCTCCTTCTGTTTCAACACTTGTAATTCTTCATTACGTTGTTGTTTAATTTGATCTAAACGGCTTACAAATTCCGTTTTAAAATCATCCTTACCATCTATTTCTACCGTTTTTTTCTTTTTTAATAATTTTAAAAAAGGTGTTCCTTGAATTGGTTGAATTTGCTTTTCATTGTATAGAGCAATAAGTGAATTACGTTCTTGCTCATCTGTAATTTCTTTTAGCATATTTACATCTTCGCCTACACCAACTAGATAAAGAGAATTTCCTACTTTAACTAGTTGTACGGATTTTTGTGATCCTACAGAGATCCCGCCTAAATTTTGCATCATTTTAGTATGTTGATATTTTGTATTACGTTTATTTAAAACCCGTAATACAAAATACAGTAATCCAATAACAAAAATTAAAGCAAAAATCATCTTAATGTATTCTCCAGCAGACACACCAACAGCTGTCGATTCTTTATCATTATCGACAGCTGCCTTTGTATCCTCTTTGCAGGCTTCATCTTTCTTGTTTCCTATACAGTCATCTACCATAATATTAGATGATGCATAACCCACTTCAGAAAAAGGTACCGTTTCAGCAAATGGCAAAACATTACACAATACAAAGAAAAGCAATATAAAGCATACTTTTCTAAACATCACCTTACCCCAAAGCTTTTTGAATAGCTTCAATAACTCGATCTGCTTGGAATGGTTTTACGATGAAGTCTTTAGCTCCTGCTTGAATAGCATCAATTACCATTGCTTGTTGTCCCATTGCAGAACACATAATAATTGTTGCGTTCGGACTTGTCTTTTTAATTTCTTTCAAAGCTGCAATACCATCCATTTCTGGCATTGTAATATCCATTGTCACTAAATCTGGTTGCAATTCATTATATTTTTCAACAGCTTGAGCACCATCTGCTGCTTCTCCCACTACTTCAAATCCATTTTTTGTTAAAATATCCTTAATCATCATACGCATAAATGCTGCATCATCTACGATTAAAATTTTCTTTGCCATAATTAGATTCCTCCAAACGATTATCGTAAGTTATTTAGTCTATCTGCCTTACTTAAGATATCTGTAATTCGCACACCAAAATTCTCATCAATAACAACTACTTCACCTTTTGCTATTAAACGACTATTTACTAAAATATCAACCGGTTCACCAGCTAATTTATCTAATTCAATAATTGAACCGCTTACTAATTCTAATACGTCTTTTACTGAACGTTTTGTACGACCTAATTCAACTGTTACCTGCAAAGGTATATCTAGAAGCATATTTAAATTACGCGCTTCTGTTTGTTTTAATGATGGTTGTGTAAATTCTGTAAATTGTGCCTGTTGAACATTCATTGGTTGTTGTTGATATTGTTGAGGTTGTGCATACATCGGCTGTTGCATCATAGGCTGTTGCATTGGTTGTTCTTGTGAAGTCACTGGTTCAGAAACACTTTCTTTCTCTATTGAAATTTCTTCTACTGGTTCTGGATTCAATAGTTGTTGAACTAAGGATTGACTAAATTCCAAGGGTAATAACTGCATAATATTTGAATCAATTAATTCACCTATACGTAAACGGAAAGATACACGTACCAGCAAATCCTCTTCTGGAATATTTTCAGAACCTTCATCTTCACGAATATTCATTAGATCAATTGATGGAGGAGAAATATCTACTTTTTTATTAAATATTGTAGACATCGAAGTAGCTGCAGAGCCCATCATCTGATTCATTGCTTCTTGAACAGCACTTAAATGTATTTCACCTAATTCCTCTGATGGATTCAATCCATCTCCACCTAGCATCAAATCTGCAATAATAGCCGCATCGGATTGTTTGATTACAAGTAAATTCATTCCTGTTAAACCGATCGTATATTCTACTTGAATAGCAACATACGGATGGGGAAATTCCTCCTCCAGTTTGTCACGATTAATCATTGAAATGGTTGGTGTGGTAATATCAACTTTTTGACCCAGTAAAGAAGATAGTGCAGTTGCAGAACTGCCAAATGAAATATTACCTATCTCTCCTAAGGCATCCTGAGACATTTCATCTAAATAGTCTCCTACATTATACTGTTCTTTTTGAGCAGACGCATCATCATTTTTATCATCACCTTTATCAATTGATTCACCACGAAGTAGTGCCTCAATTTCTTCTTGTGATAACATATCATCACTCATCATCATCGTCTCCTCCTCTCAAAGACTCAATTACTTGAACAGCCATTTTTTTCTTCACTTTACCTGGCTGAGCAGTAAATTTTGGAATATTGTCTACTTTAATTGTTAATGGATTGGTAATGTTTTGATCTAACTGAATAACATCACCCTGTTGTAAAAATAAGAAATCTTCAATACTAATGTTTGTAGAACCTAATTCAGCTGTAACATCCACCTCAGATCGACGAATATTTTGCTCAATTCGAGCTTTTTGTTCTGGTGAATTTTCCCTAGTATTCGATTGCATCCAATATCGGACAGATAAATTTGGAACAATTGGTTCTAATACAACATGTGGAATGCAAATATTTATCATTCCACTAGTTTCACCAATGATAGAATTGAACGAAATAACGACTACCGTTTCATTTGGTGATATCATTTGTAAAAATTGAGGATTCACTTCTAACTCTGTTAAAATCGGGTCAATATCAGCAATATTTGCCCATGCTTCACGTAAATTATCAAATGATCTCTCAAAGAGATTTGTCATTATTTTTTGTTCGATTTCCGTCAAATTATCTACATTACTATGACTTGTTCCTGCTCCACCCATCAAACGATCCAACATTGAATAAGCAATATTTGGATTAATTTCCATTAGAATATTGCCATCTAAAGGTGGCACATCAAATACATTGATTAATGTAATATTAGGTATGGAACGAATAAATTCTTCAAATGGTATCTGATCCACCGAAGCTACGGTGATTTGAACATAGCTGCGCAGCTGGGCAGAAAAATATGTTGTTAATAGGCGTGCAAAGTTTTCATGAATTCGCGTTAAGCTACGGATTTGATCTTTAGAAAATCGTAATGCTCGTTTAAAGTCATATACTTTTACTTTTTTCGTTTCTTCTTCTTTTTTCATATCTTCCGCCGACATTTCACCTGTTGATAACGCTGATAACAATGCATCAATTTCGGATTGTGATAACACATCTCCGGCCATTTGCCCACCTCCTTAAAAATTCATTTCTTTTTTATTGAATAATACATGATGTAATATACACACGCTGAATTTGACCTTCTTGCATTAATTCATTAAATTTTGTTTTTAATGTATTTTGTAAAACCGCTTTTCCTTTTTTCCCTTCTAAATTCTCTTTTGATAACTCTGAAAGTTCTTCAATTAAAATATCTTTCATTTGAAAATCACGTTTTGTTAATTCTTCTGCAGCATCCTTACTATCCGTTTGTACTTTCAAAGAAATTTTAACAAAATTACTGCCTTTTAAGTTTGTAGTTAATTCTTCTACATCAACAGAAGACTCTAACACTGTATCAATATCTGGCTCCGCATTTACCGTATCTTTCCCACCAATTTGGGTAATGACTACGGTGGCTACAACACCGATTAAAGTTAGCGAAACCAACACAATAAGCATGATTGTTAGCACTTTATTTTTATTCATCTTCTTCACCTCTTAAATGCGGATTGGATAGGAGTTGAACACTTTTATAAAACTTTGTAACTCGATTTAATACTTCGTTCCCAGATTCTAATACAACATATTTTCTTCCAGTCGTTAATGTAATGGTCGTATCTGGAAACTCTTCGACTGTTTCTATGTATAATGCATTAAGTGAGAACGCCTTGCCATTTAACTTTGTTAAAGAAATCATAAAATGGATAGGACTAAGAAATTAACTTAGTCCTTCCTCCCTTCTTATAAAAAGGTTAAAAATTATCGTTTTAAATTTACTAATTCTTGTAAAATTTCATCAGATGTCGTAATAATGCGTGAGTTTGCTTGGAAGGCACGCTGCGCAATAATCATTTCGGTAAATTCTTCTGACATATCAACATTTGACATTTCAAGGAATCCTGATTGAATGACGCCATTTCCCTCTACACCTGGAGTTTTTTCCTCACTTGGTGCTCCTGAGTTAGCAGATGGTTTAAAGAAGTTTGCTCCTACTTTTGTTAGACCACCTGGATTAATAAATTTAGTAACTCCTATTTGACCTAACGGAGTTAACTGTCCTCCAACAATTGCATTAACTGTTCCATCTTGTGAAATAGATACTTCAGTGGCTTCGGCGGGGATATTAATATTACCACTACCAGCTGCTTGAATATAAGCTCCATCACTTGTTACTAGAGCCCCATTGCTATCTAAATAAAAATTACCTGAACGCGTATACATCGTTTCACCATTTTTTGTAACTTCAAAATAGCCATCTCCTTCAATAGCTAAGTCAAGCACGCGATTGGTTGTCTGTAATGATGATTGATCTGCAATTGTATCAATTGAAGCTACTGCAGAACCTAATCCAATTTGTTTTGGATTTGTACCACCCATTGTATCTGTAGCGCCGCCAGCACCTGCAGAAGTTTGTGAGATTAAATCTTTAAATGTCGTACGGCCTTTTTTGAAGCCATACGTATTAACATTGGCGATGTTATTACCAATAACATCTAACTTCGTTTGAAAATTCCGTAAACCACTAACACCTGAATACATTGAACGTAACATAATAAATTTTCTCCCTTCGATTTTAAAAAATATATTACCTCTGTCAATCGGTAATACGAAGGCACCCTTTTACAGGTCCTGCCTATGATAAAATAATTGTTCCATCAATATTAGTAAACAATTGATTTTCAGATTCTTCTCTACTCATTGCTGTAATGACTGTCATATTTTTAGCGCTAACAATCATTGTTGTTTTGGGTGTTACAACAAGAGGTTCCTGAACTCCTTTTTCTTTCGCCTCTAGTACTTTACTTGTGATTTTCTGCCATTCTACTTCATTTATTTTTATATTTCGCTGTGCCAAACGTTGTGATGCATGTTTACTTATTTTCAACGAATTATGTTGATTTAAAACATCTTGAAAGTTTTGTGTAGGTACCTTTTTATAGGGCACTACATTTGGTGATTGCTTAACAGTGTTTGCTGGTTGTAGTGGTTGAATATATCGCAATAAATTTATGCTTTCTGAGCGATTGCTACAATTTGATCTGCTGTTGTTTGAAGACCGCCTGATAAATTGAAAACAATTGAGTTGTCTTTTCTAGATACCGATTCAACCATCGCTGTTTGCTCTTCACCTTGTTCTTTTTTGAATGTAACATTTTTCCCAATTAACATGCTTGAGTCTACAAGAGAATTACCTGCACTACTTGAAGAACTTCCAGATAATACTTCTGATATATTAGATGCTTGAATGGTTTTTCCATTATCTAATACAAATTTTGCTGTTGAGCCGTCGTATTTGACACTTACGATTGTTCCAGTACCACTTTCAACACCTGCTGTAGATTGCGTTATCGAATCTTTAGCAGACTCTACAACTTCTCCAGTTTCTTTTCCAGTTGTCGTTGTTGTAATATGATACTTTACCGTTTTACCAACAAAAGAATTAAATTGAATCATCTGTGTTTGCTGTGTGACTGCTGTTAATTCTTCAATTGATGACGAAACATTTTGCATTTGTTCTAAAGAAGAGAACTGCGCCATTTGTGAAATAAATTGTGAGTTATCCATCGGACTAGATGGATCTTGATATTGTAGTTGTGTTACTAATAACTTTAAAAATGCGTCTTTACCTAAAGAAGTATTTTCACCTTCTGCAACTACTTTAACGCCATTACTTGGCATACCATATTGCTTTTGAATAGTTGTTGTCATAACTTACACCTCTAATTCTGCTAATAGTTCTTCAAACGTCAATCCATCATCATCTTGTCTATTTTCTTTTTGATTGCTATGATTCTGCTGATTCATAGACGATTGTTGATTAAATTGTTGTTGGCGCTGCTCGCTACGTGACGGTTCAGATAATGCTTGTGAAATATCAATTCGATCCAATTGAATATTTTGATTCACTAGCCCTGTTTTTAATTGATGTAATTGACTTTCTATCATTTGCTTACCAGTAGCTGTTGATGTCAAAATACGTGCACTCATTATTCCATTTTGCTGTGAAAACTCTATACGTACTGAACCCAAATGCTCTGGATATAGTTTAATCAATAAGCGTTGTCCTTGAGCATTAGTTGCTAATTGGCTACGATTCATAATTTGTTCAAATTGTTTTACAAAGTTTTCAGATTGTGAAGTTGACGTTGTTTGCGGTAAAGAAATTGTTATAGTTGTTGTCTGTGGAATGACTTTTGTAATCGCGTTACCTACCAATTCAGGCGTCACTGATTTTGTTGTTGAAATTTCTTGCTGAACGACTGGTTTCACCACCCCAATAATTTCTTGTTCCTTCATATTGGGTGACAATTCTTTTTGACCTATAGTCGGTGCTTGTACTTCTGCCACTTTTATATTCACAGGTGCATTGTTAATCATTTCTTTAACATCTTGTTGCGTTTGTGCAGTTTCAATAACTCTTGAAGCAATTGTAGTCATCCAGTTTTTAACTTGTGAACTCTGCATTTCTTGTTGTAATGTTAAATCTGTTTTTGGAGCCGCTAATTCAACAAATTTTAACATTTTAACAACATCCGAAATTTCTTCTTTTGTAAATGGTCCTTTTCCTTCTAATGAAGTCGTTACATTTTGAATAAATTTGAATGCACTCATATCAAGTTGGGCTAAAATATCCCAAAGGTTATCCCCCGTTACTTCTTCTGCAATTAGTTCACTAAATGCTTTTTTCAACTGATCTATATCTACCTCAAGTACTTCTGCTAATTGATTTAATGAAATCTGTTTTGTCATTAGCTCTGTATCAGAAATATCAATTCCTAATTCTTTCAAATTCGAAGCGTTCAATAAACTTTTTATATCTATATCTACTGTTTCAACTTTTGTCTGATTATTACCCAACAATGCACCTAATCCTAAATTCATTTGAAATTTTTTAGATGTATTTCCATCATCAAATGTTTTTTGCTGATTTGGTACTACTGAATTTGTATCATTAATAGTTGCGGCATTTAGTCTTTCATTAAATGATACACCTTGATCATTTACAGAAGCATTTGTTGTATTTACTGTATTCATTGATTGTTGCATTGTGTTTGCTAATTGCATCGTTGCAAGATTCATTTATTCACCTCCTTTCAATTTTTTAATTTGTTGAAGTTTTTGTTACATTTTTATTGTCGGCTTTTTTTACAGATAATAAAGTAGTAAATCTAGCAGCTTCATCTGGAGACATTTTTTCTAAAATGGCGGCTAATGTTTCTGTTTTTAATTTACTCATGATTGCAATAGCTTCTTCATCCTTAAGCGCAACTAAAGCTGGCGCGGCAGATTTTGGTCGCATTTGTTCATATGTAGCAACAAGCGAATCAATGCTTGCTGTTTCATCTTCAGAACCTGACTTTAATTTTTTTATTTCTTTTTTCAAACGACGTTTTTCTATTCGTTCTTTTTTCGCAGTTATTTTTTGTTGATCAATTTGATCTTGCAAACTCTTAATTTCAGCTTCTTTTTCTTGTTGCTGAGCTTTCAAATTCACAATTTGTTCTTCGTAATTTTTATTATTAATTTCATTGCTTTCTTCATTTTGAGAAACACCTGCAATATCTTTTGCCTTTTCAAAAATATTTGTACCTGTCACTTCAAAAACAATTAATAAAATTGCTGAAGCGAATAGTAACGGTATAATAATCCAGAAAAAAGCTTTTTGGAATTTTCCCGGTGTTTTTTTTTCTTCTCCCAAATCTTCACGGCCCTTAGGTGGTCTTTTACCTTTTACAGGTCGTTTTTTTGGTTGTGCCACTAGAATCACCTAATTTCTTTATTGTAATAAGCGATTTGCGAGAGCTCATCTAATTGAAGCATTTCTAATCGATTTTTTTCTAATTTAAATAATTCATAATCTTTCTCTCGCATTTTTTCATATTTTCTACACTCTAATGTTTGCTCAAGTAATTTTCCTTCAAACCATTCCATTTTAGAACGTGCTTGAATTACCTTATTTTGAATATCAACAATCGCTTTTTCTATGCTATCTAAAAACTGTGCATTACTATGCATTTCTTGGATGCTCATACCTATTTTCATTTGTTGCTCTTGATAGCTAATTAAATCTTCTTTTCTTTTTAAGGAATCATATAAGTTTTGAGCAACTGCTTCAAAATCTTGTACAGCTTTTTTATAAGCCATTTCAACTTCATTCTTTTCTTGTTCTTTTACAACAATAATGGAATCAAATCGATATTTATACTTTGGCATCTATTATCCTCCTCGATTTGCTAAGTGAATAAGTTGATTAACGCTTTCTTCTAAAGAAACCGGGTCTAGATACCCCTGTTTTAAAAAATTCGTAATCAATGGTTCATAAAAAATAGCTTCATCAATTTCTTTTGATGTTCCTTTTTTATAAGCTCCTATATTAATCAAATCTTCGGACTTACTATAAGTGAAATAAAGTTCTCTTAATTTTTCTGCGGCAATTTTATGATCGTTTGTAACAATATGATTCATTAGTCGACTTACACTTTTCAAAACATTTATTGCAGGATATTGCCCTTTATTAGCCAAGACACGGTCTAAAACAATATGACCATCTAATATTCCACGTACAGTATCTGCAATTGGTTCATTCATATCGTCCCCATCTACTAGTACTGTATAAAAAGCTGTAATAGAGCCATATTCATTTGTTCCTGTACGCTCTAATAGTTTAGGTAAAATAGCGAATACTGAAGGCGTATAGCCTTTTTGTGCAGGCGGTTCTCCTGTAGCAAGACCTACTTCTCGTTGTGCCATAGCCACTCGTGTTACCGAGTCCATCATTAACATGACATTTAATCCCTTATTACGGAAATATTCTGCTATAGCTGTAGCTGTAAAAGCACCTTTTATACGCATTAATGCAGGTTGATCAGAAGTAGCAGCAACAATTATCGAGCGTTTCAGCCCCTCGGGTCCTAAATCTCGTTCTATAAACTCTCTTACTTCTCTACCACGTTCTCCAATTAATGCTATGACATTTAAATCTGCAGTAGTATTTCTAGCAATCATTCCTAATAATGTTGATTTACCTACACCCGAACCGGCAAAGATACCAAGACGCTGCCCTTTTCCGACTGTTAACATACCGTCAATTGCTTTAACACCAACCTCTAATTTTTCTTCTATAGGTGGTCTAGTTAATGGGTTCGGTGGTTCTCCTTCAGTATCTACAACTGCTAATCCTTTAGGTAATATCGAGCCATCTAAAGGATTTCCCATTGAATCTAAAATTTTCCCAATTAATTCTGGCCCAATTTTAATTTCAAGTGGCTTATTTGTACTTTCAACAAGACAACCAATAGAGATATCTCTCAATGAAGTAAAAGGCATTAAGACAACCGTTTCATCTCTAAAACCCACTACTTCTGCTAAAATTTTTTGATGCCCTGTATGCGCAGAGAAAACATGTATTTTACATACATCACCTATTGAACTTTCAGGGCCTTGCGCCTCAATCATTAATCCAACAACTTTTGTCACTCGACCATATTTTTTAAATGTAGGTACGGCATGTAATTGTTCTAATAATTCCACAGCCTTCATTCCAAATCACTCCGCACTCTCTAATATTTCACTTAGGTGGTGACGTAACTCATTTAACTGTTCATCGATACTAGCTATAAGGCGACCATGATTTGTATCTATATAGCATTCTTGAATTGATAATGTATCGTCAATAAAAATCATAAATGGCATATCTGCTGGGAACATCGCTACTAATTCTGCTCTATTTTTTGTAAGCAATGCATGATTTTCTGCAGAAACATACACTTTGACAAATTCACTTTCACGAACTTCTTTCAATGCTCGTTTAACAATTGGCATATATTTTGTAGCATTTTCTTCTAACTCTAAATTTAAAATCCGCTCTGCTGAACGCATAGCCAATTCTAAAATAACGCCCTCTTGACTTTCTAGATATGCATAGGCATTTTGCTCTGATTGAGCCATTGTTTCATTAGCTATTTGAATATCAGATGCCATATTCGATAACGCTTTATTTCTTCCCTCATCTATACCTTGAGAAAAACCTTCATCATATGCTTGTTGCTGCAATTGGATTTTTTCATCTTCCCATTGTTGCTTGGACTTTTTTAATGAAGTTTCTTTTTCTATGCAAAATACTTCAAACTGCTTTTTTTTCAATTCAATTTCTTGCCGAGCTTCTTCTAATAATCGATCTCGCTCAGCATACAATTGTTCTAGTGAAATATCTGGAACGACGTCATTATCTTCATCGACAGTAGGAATCATGAATTCTCGAATTTCAATCGTGCGAATATTTGGTTGGTCCATACCTGTGCCTGGGCGATAAATTCTAGACAATAATGTCATCTCCTCCACCACGAGCAATAATAATTTCTCCGGCATCTTCTAAACGACGAGTTACTGCGACAATACGTGATTGTGCTTCTTCAACATCACGTAAGCGAACTGGTCCCATAACCGCCATGTCTTCTTTGAAAGTTTCTGCCATACGTTGAGACATATTTTTGAATAAGATTTCTTTGACATCTTCGCTTGAAACTTTCATAGATAATAATAGATCTTCGTTTTCGACATCGCGTATAACACGTTGAATTGAACGGTTGTCCAATGTAACCAAATCTTCGAAAACGAACATACGTTTTTTGATTTCTTCTGCAAGTTCTGGATCCTGAATTTCGAGTGCATCGAGAATTGTTTTTTCTGTTTGACGGTCTACCCCATTCAGTACTTCTACAACTGCATCTACACCGCCCGTTTCTGTATAATCCTGTGTTACTGTAGAAGATAATTTTCTTTCTAATACAGATTCAATTTCACTAATAACTTCAGGTGATGTTGATTCCATTGTTGCTATACGTTTTGCGATATCTGCCTGTACTTCTTGTGGCAGTGACGATAAAATTGTTCCTGCCTGCTGAGGCTCAAGATACGATAAAATAAGTGCAATTGTTTGTGGATGCTCATTTTGAATAAAGTTAAAAATTTGAGCTGGATCTGTTCGGCGCGCAAAATCGAATGGTCTTACTTGTAATGATGATGTCAAACGATTAATAATTTGCTGTGCTTGATCATTTCCTAATGCTTTTTCAAGAACTGTTTTTGCATATCCAATACCCCCTTGCACAATATAATCTTGTGCAAGGGCAATATTATGAAATTCTTCAATTATCTCTTCTTTTACTTCTGGGTCTACTTTTTTCACGCCTGAAATTTCTAGAGTTAAACGCTCAATTTCCTCTTCGGATAGATGTTTATATACTGCAGCAGAAACTTCAGGTCCTAATGAGATTAATAGGAGTGCGGCTTTTTGTTTACCAGAAAGCTCTTTATCTTTTTTTGCTACCAACGCATTTCCCTCCCATTAGTCTTCTGAAATCCATGTACGTAATAATTTTGCAAAGTCTTCTGGCTTATCTTTCGCCATTTTCTCTAACTGTTTACGACGAACTGTTGATTCAGAATCTTTTTCGTCTGCTATGTCTTCAATTTCAATTTCCTCATCATAATAGTCTTCTTCATCATAATAATCTTCTTCATTTTGACGACGTGAACGGATAATAAAGAATGTTAATAATCCAATGGCTACAACTAGAACACCACCAATGACCCAAATCCACCAAGGAATTGTTGTACCTGTTGCTGTTGCTGTTGTAGCTTTACCATTTAATTTTTGAACGGAAACATTAATTTTTTGTGATACATCTGCATTTGATAAGTTTCCTGCTGAGTTTTTATCAATTGATGTACGTACAATTGATGTCAACATATCTTGAACAGCCGTTTCTGTATCTGCTGGTAGAGATGTTGGGTCATCTGATGTTGGTGGTTCTAAAACGACTTGAATCCCTAAATCACGTACACGATACGGACTTTCAGTAATTTGGCGTTTAATACGATTCACTTCATTATTAACAGTATCTTCTGTTCTTTCATAATCTCCAGAACCCGTATCTCCAGCAGCTTGATAATCTGTAAAATTATCTGTAGCTCCATCTGCCTCTGACGTTCCTGCTGCTGCAGCTCCAGTACCTGAGTACGTTTCAGAAATCTTTTGAGCACTAATTGTAATACCCGCCATATTTTCTTTATCAACTGGCTCTACTAGTTTCTCAGTTCTTTGTTCTTGTGTGAAATCAATATCAGAAGTCACTGTAACAACGGCTTTTCCAGCACCCATAATATTACTTAATAATGATTGAACTTGTCTTTGTAAATCACGTTCAATTTGTTTTTTTACGGCTAATTGACTCGCTGCATTCCCAGCTCCATTCGCTCCTGCAATAGAATCTGATGTTAAATCAAAATATTCATTATATTGATTTGTAATAACAATATTATCTGTATTCAAATTGGGTACTGATTTTGCCACTAAATTGTATAATGTTTTAATTTGCTCATCAGAAAATTGTTGTCCTGCCTGTGTATCTAACACAATAGAAGCACTAGATTCTTCTGCATTCTCACTACTTGTTACAAATGTGCTTTTTTCAGGTATAGATAACATAACTTTTGCATCTTTAATTCCATCCATTTGTTTTAATAATTTTGCTAATTCAGTTTGAACTGATGCAACTTTTAGCACATTAAATTCGTTGTCAGTCATACCAAATCCTGCGTTTTCGGAGAAGAAAGAGTAGTCAATTTCACCCGATTGTGGATAGCCTTGTGAAGCTAAACTTACGAGTAAATCATCTGCTTGATTTTCTGGAACTAATATTGTGGTTCCACCTTCTTCAATTTGATACTTAACCCCTTCAGCATCTAATTGTTCTTTAATTTGTCCAACTTCACTAGCTGTTAAATTTGAATACAAAGGTTTGTAAGTAACGCGGGTTGCAAAATATGTAATAATTGCTGCTAACGCAATAATTGCTACGATGCTACTAATTAATGCAATCTTTTGCTTTTTTGAACGACTTCCCCAAAATCCAGAGAACTTCGTTTTAATATTATTTACTCTTTCGTTCATTTTATGCCTCCGGGTACTTGTAAATGCAGCGATTCAAAGGTTTAAGCTTATACTGACATACGCATAACTTCTTGATAAGCTTCGACTGCTTTATTACGAATCGATAGAGCCGTATTCAATGTAACATTTGCTTTTTGTGCAGCAATCATTACATCATGCAACTCCACATCTTGCCCATTCACTAATTTATTTGTATACACATCTGATGTTGCTTGTGTGTCATTTACTTCATTAATTGCATCTTTTAACATCGTGCTAAACGATGTGTCTGTTTTAATGTTATCTGTTGCTGCTGTTTGCGTCACAGCAGGAGTAACAGGTTGAGTTAGCGCCACAGAAGATATGGCCATCATTAACAGCTCCTTCTAATTCATTTATTTACCTATTTCTAAAGCTTTTGACAGCATTGATTTATTTGCGTTAAATGCAGTTACATTCGCTTCATAAGATCTTGTTGCCGAAATCAAGTTTGTCATTTCTTTTAATGAATCCACATTTGATGTTTGAACATACCCTTCATCATTTGCATCCGGATCAGTTGGATCGTAAATTAATTTAAACGGTGTTTCTGTATCTTCATTAATTTGAGTTACTTTTACACCTTTACCTGTGGACTGATCACTTCGACCAATTGCTGCACTTAAATAGTTGGAAAAAGCAGGTCCTGATTGTTGAGAAGCTAATTTTACCGTTTTACGACGGTATGGTTCCCATTCTCCATTAACTTGTTTTGCTCTTGTTGTATCTATGTTTGCTAAGTTTGATGAAACAACATCCATTCTTAATCGTTGCGCAGTCAATGCACTTCCTGTTGTTTCCATACTACTAAAAATCGACATGCTTAACTTCCTCCCTTAGCAACTGTTAACAATGAATTAAGCTTTCCACTTACACGATCAATTAATGCATTGTAATAAATTGTATTTTCTGCTAAACTTGCCTGTTCTTTATCCATATCAACACCATTACCATTTTGGCGATAACTTAAATTTGTATAACTATATACACCTGGTGTTTTTGTTGAACTGGTAGTGAAATTAATATGCTTATTATCTGTTCTATAAGCTGATACAGATGATGTTTTCGCATCTTCTAACATTTTTGCAAAACTAACATCTTTTGCTTTATAATTAGGTGTATCACTATTTGCTATATTTTGTGCAACTACTTTATTCTTAGTTGAAGCATATGATAGACCATATTCTAAATTACTAATTGTCCCACTAAATAACCCCACTTTTTTCACCTCAGTTCAATATTCGCTGTAAACAAAGCCCTATAATATCAATATGTTAATTGTAATAAATAAGCGACAGTGTGTCTATTGATTCTACAGCTTTTTTAATGATTCCAAGGTCCTATCTTTAGTTCTATAATACTTTCAACTCAATGTTATATTCACTATATTATATTGTTTTTAGGCTGTTTATTCACACTATCAATACAGTGTAAACCTTAAACATAGGGATTTTGAAGCTGTTTCGAATTTTACTTTTTATTGAAATAAAATATTACTTTTATCCTTAGTAATATTTTATACCTAAATTTGTATTTAAAGAAAATTAATTACATAAAGATACATGAATTTATTTTTAAGAAGTTTAATTTGTATTTTTATGATAATTCTTTAGTTTCTTATTAGCAGTTATTTTTTCAGCAAATAAAAAAGAGGCTGGGACAAAACCCTAGTCAATAAGAAAAGACATTCACGATTTTATTCAAATCATGAATGTCTTTTTTATCTGCTTGTCAGCCGTTGTTCATC
>NZ_JBHUOR010000142.1:0-116460 GCF_042686175.1 Kurthia populi
ATATCAATTAATACAAAATTAAGTTAGATATGCGTGTTGGAAAATATTTTTTTGACACTCAAAAATGGCGTGAGCCATTGATATATCAACATTTATAGAGGGAGAAATAAATATAAAATACAGATTTTAACTTTATTTCTTATAAGAAAAATTAACTCCATTATTTACTAATAGAATAAAAAAACTGAGCTTGGCTAAGACCAAGCTCAGTTTTTCGTCGTTATAAATGTTTTTTCGCTTTATTCACCGCAAGTAAAAACTGCGGGATTTTCAGCATACGCTTTGCGCGTGTGGGCTGTGTAATTAAGCGGTGGAACCATTCAAGGTTTAGCTTGATAAAAATGTCTGGGGCGCGGTCGACAGTGCCTGATAGCACGTCAAAGCTGCCTCCAACGCCCATCATAACGGTATGCGGAAATTTCTTTTTATGAAGGGCAATCCATTCCTCTTGTTTTGGGGCGCCGGTTGCGACAAAGATAAAATCGGGCTCTGATACCGCAGCTTTTGCGGCAACCTCATCACCGTCTCCATCATTGCCATAGCCGTCGCATACACCGACAACGTCGATTTGTGGATACAGTTCTTTTGCTTTCATTGCGGCTTCCTGTGCGACGCCTGGTTTTGCACCATAAAAGAAGAAGCGATTATGGCCAGGTGCAGCTGTGTTCATAAATTCATGTACAAGCTCATAACCAGGAATGCGTTCAGCGATTGGTGTGCCGAGCATTTTTGCGCCGATTACAACACCAATACCATCTGCCACCACATAGCTTGATGCCTTTAGTAAACGTTCGTAGTTATGATTTTCTTTCGCTAGCATAATAATTTCTGGATTTGCGGTTACGATTGTAATCGCATGCTCCGTATGAAGCAGTTCATTCAGCACATGCGGCACAAATTCGCTTTTCGTCGTTTGCGCCACGGGTATGCCGAGAATTGGTACAGTGTTCATTACATAACCTCACTTATCTCATGTTTCTTCTATTATACATGAGAAATGTGTCAGTTATTTTACGATTACTTTATCGCCCATTATCTCTTGTACCCAGTGAAGATTTGTATAAGGTGCTGGTGTTTTGCCCTCTACTTTCGCAAGAGGGAATACTTTATACATGCCACCATCTTGAAGTACAGCGGATGCTTTAAAGATTGGTTTATCAACCGTTACATCATCGCCTTGCTTCGTAATACGGAAGCTCGCAGCACCGCCGACCATTGTCTCTACGCCACTTGTGATCGTTGCGTAGAAGTTACCAATTGAATAAAAGACGCTTGTTTTATGACCGTCTTTACCGACAATTTCATCATAAGGTTGGATAACATGTGGGTGTCCACCGAAAATAATATCCCCACCGGCTTTATTGATCACCTTCGCTAAACGGCGTTGCTCGTCATTTTCCTGTGTCACATATTCACTACCCCAGTGCATATTGACAACGACGACATCTGATAATTTTTTGATGTCACGAATTTCGCGTTTAATCTTCGCCTCATCAATATAATTTACTAAGTATTCTTTGTCCTGTGGCACATTGTAGCCAGGATTTGTGCCGTATGTGTAGCCAAGTACACCGACTTTAATGCCATCGATATCAACGACGCGTGGCTTGTTGGCATCCTTTTCAGATTGGTAAGCACCGACATAAGGAAGGTCGTATTTTTCGATATTTTTAAACTGTGTACGCATACCAGGTTCGCCATAATCCATGACATGGTTGTTTGCAAGATTGACCATATCTGTACCGGCTTCTTTAATATCGCGTAAAATAAATTCGGGACTTGAGAACTTAGGATAGCCAGATAGCGCGAAATCATTGCCAATTGCGAGTGATTCTTGGTTTGCAATTAAATAGTCATAGTTTTGTAATGTTTTTTCCATAGGTTGTAGTGCCGGGCTGTAATCTTTGTAGTATAGAATTTGAGTATGGAGTAATACATCTCCGATCATTGCTAAGCGTACCGTTGTTTTCTTTTCTTCCTTTGGCTCTGTTTTTTTGTCCTCAGCAGGAGCAGTTACTTTCTTTTCTTCCGTTACTGTTTTTGCAGATTCATCTGCCCCGTTTGAACATGCGGCAAGAAGGGAAGAAGCCAATAGAATCGATAAAAATTTTTTCAAAAAATCTCAACCTTTCGTCAAATATTGTTAATAAAATATGCTATGATAGTACGTGTAAATTTCCAGTAAATAAAAGATTTTTTCCGCATAATTTAGGAAATTTTACTCATTAACTATTATTCATGAAACTTGCGCATTAATCAATGCGTCATTAGAACTTAGTATGAATTTTAGAAGTAAATAGGGAGCGTGGATGTCGTGACAAATAATAAACGGTATAAACCCAAAAAAGCATCCATTAAGCGAATTGTCATTTCTCTTATTTTGATTTTCGCAGTATTCGTCGGCATTTATGCATTAGTTACAAACGATAAAACAGCCAACGATGATAATCAAAGTATTCACGATGTACAAAAAGCGGACAAGGATAACACCAGTGACAAAGATAAAACAAAAGACGAAAACAAGGACCAGACAGAGCAATCAACATCTGGGACAGTATCTGCTGATGACATTACGGATAAAGGGAATAGTGAAGAGGGCGCTAGCAGTACAGTAACGACTGATAGTGATGAAATCGGACCTACGACAACCGAATCTTCTCCGGAGACAACAAATGAAGCGGAAACAAATGTTGTTATGCCGAAAGAAGATAAAGAAACAATTGTAGCAAACGCAATCACAAAAACGTATACAATTTATGCGACAGGGGAGCAAGGCTCTGGATTCTTAATTAATACGAAAGGTGATATCGTCACAAATGCGCATGTTACAGAATTAACAGGTACCGGCAACACAGCGGATGTCGTTGTAGAAAATTCACAAGGACAAGAGTTTAATGGTCGTGTAATCGGTATTGATGACACAACGGATGTTTCGGTAATTCGTGTACCAGATTTAGCGGGTAAAAACCCAATGGTTATCGATACAGCACAAGCGGTTGTAGGAACTGAAGTTGTTGCAATTGGTAGTCCCAATATGCATAGCAACACAACAACAACAGGTAAAATTACAAGTGTAGGCGCCAACTTTACAGATGGCTATGCTTATCGCAATTTGTATGAAATCACAGCTAAATTAGAAGCGGGTTCAAGTGGTGGCCCATTAATTAATAAAGCAACAGGGAATGTAATTGGCATCAACTCTATCATTTTAACAGACCATCCAGAAATTGGCTATTCAATTCCGATGGCGAATGTGATGGATTTAGTGAATAAATGGACAGCATATAGCGATGAAATCGTCTTTGGTCAACATGATCCTGAAGATGAAATCACACCAGAAGGCTCGATTGCATTAGATGAAGAAAATGGCTTTAGCGTACTTGAAAGCTATGTCGATTCACTGTACTTGTACATTAATCAAGAGATCGCTTATCCAGGACAACGCACCTATTTAAGCATCATGCAAATCGATAGCGCTGGCGACCAAAAAGCCATCGATACGTTTGGTGAATATTCAACAGAGGATAAATCAAACCAAAAATTAACGTATAAAATGATTGGTAAACCGAAATCAGATGGCGACAAAGTATATGTAACCGTCGAATCTGTCCTCAACTATACAAAAGACGGTAAAGAACAAACCTTAACACAAAATATTACGTACGAATGGGTATTTGAATATGACCAGTACTACGTATCAGATATTATCGTTAATAGCTCTACAGATACAGCGGATAAAGTCATTGAGCCGAGCGGTGAATCAACAGAGGATCCAAATACGGCTGAACCAGAAGAGGACCAAACGCAAACACCTTCAACAGATGAACCAACTGAAGAAGAAGAGCCGATTACACCAAGTGGCGTAGAGGATGAATCAACAGACACTGAAGAAGGCGATTCTGAAGCTTCTAATGGTGAGCAAGATACAGAACAACAACCAGCAACAGATGATGCAGAAACAGACGCAGAAACATCTGATACGGCACAATAACAACGAAGGGGCTCATTGTAGCCTCTTTTTTGTATAAGAAAAGCGCTTGTCCTTCAAAAAATTGAGGGATAAGCGCTTTTCTCTTCTATACATTGTTAGTGTTTTTTTAGAAATTTATAGATAAAAATTAACGGAAAGTACCGAAGCCTACGATACGTTTATTCCAGTAACCATCGTAAAGGTTAGAGTATTTCACTTGTTTGCCAGCTGCGTGTAATAGACGGTTGTTACCAGCGTAGATTGCTACGTGTGTAATTGAACGGCCATTACCTGAGAAGAATACTAAATCGCCAGGTTGTGCAGCGTCTTTAGAAATCTTTTTAGAAGCTGAATACTGAGCACCAGAAGTACGAGGTAAAGATTTACCTAAAGTATTTTCGTAAACGTAGCCAGTGAAACCTGAGCAGTCAAAGCCGCCTGGTCGTGTACCGCCCCATACGTATGGCGTGCCTAAGAAGCGTTCGCCGTATGAGATAACGTTAGATGTATCAGCAGATACTTTTTTCGTTTTTGTTAAGTAAGAAGCATTCATCCAGCCGCTTTTACCATTTGCCGTACCGTATACCCAAGTCGTGTTGCCGATTACTTTTTTGGCTGTAAGGCGAACTTTTTTACCGTTTTTTAATGTTTGAACTTTTGCTGATTTTACGTTTGCTGCTTTACGTACGTTCAGTGAACCGTCATAAGAATAAACGAATTTTGTAGCAGAATAGGCTTCTTGTTGTTCAGAAGCTTGTGCCTCGATTGGTTCATTTACTGGGTTTACTGATGTGAATGCTAGTGATAAAGCAAGTGCGCTTGCAGTGAATGCTGTCGTTAGTCCTTTAAAATTCATGTAATAATTCCTCCAAATAGTTAACAATGTTTTTTTATGTATATAATGCGTTGCGTTTACGTTCTGTAATTAAAATTCCTGACACTAACTTTATAGAATTTGAGAATCACTCGCAACCGCATTTTAGTTACAGTTGTATTACAATTATGTAACAAAAGTTAGCTTATTGAAAAAATAACATTAAAATAGTATTTATTTTTCATTACAAATAAATAACAGCATAAATATATCATTTCGTTTTTTGTAAAAAGAAAGGGATAAATGACAGAAAACATCATTTATCCCGATTTTTTTTATAAACGGCCGTAACGAACGAATGAATCCTGCCAATAGTTCAGGTCTGAAATACCGATTCCCTTACTTAAAGCAGAAATAAATTTACCATTTCCTAAATAAATTCCGACGTGACTAATGCGGCCTTGCATACCGGAGTAGGTTCCTTGGAAGAATACAAGATCGCCTATTTGAGGAGAAGATACAGAAGATGCCATACTCGCATAACCAGCTGCTGTTTTACGTCCGCCTAAATTCAGCCCAGCTTCTTTATAGACATAATAGATATAACCCGAGCAGTCAAATCCATTCGGTGTAGAACCACCAAAAACATATGGCACGCCTGTATATTTTTTAGCAATATTTAAAATGCGTTGTGTAGAATACGAAACTTTTTCAACGGATTGGTTTGTTGTCGTTATTTTTCCGGGTGTTTTTGAAGCAGTTGTCGTTGTTGTGGAGCCTTTAACTTTTAACTTTTGCCCAACGAAAATTAAATCTGATTTTAAATTATTTAACTCCTTTAATGAAGAAACAGACATATTATACTTTGATGCGATGACACCGAGCGAGTCACCGCTTGCGACACTATACGTTTTTGTTTTAGTAGAAGAAACAGGTTTTTTAGAAGCTGGTTCCTTCTTAGGTGTTGTAGGTTTTTTTGAAGTTGTTGGTTTTTTATCTTGTGTGACATCTTTACCTGTTACTTTTAATTTTTGGCTAACATATATAAAGTCAGAGGACAGCTTGTTTAGCTTTTTCAACTTCGCAACGCTCATATTATATTTCACTGCAATAAGACCAAGCGAATCGCCGCTTTTTACGGTATAAGTTGACGTGGTTGTCGTTTTTTTAGTCGTCGTCATTTTACTAGCGGCTTTTTTAGTTGCAGGTACTTTTAATTTTTGGCTTACATAGATGCGATCGCTCGTTAAATTATTAAGCTTCTGTAGTTTTGTGATAGATGTATCATACTTTAGTGCAATAAGACCAAGCGAATCTCCTTGCTGCACCGTATAAGTTGTTGTTGCTGCTTGGGCAGTTTGTCCGAACGTCATCGTTGCGGCACCAATTGCGAAAGCTGAATATAAGCCTCTTTTCATAGGGACTGTCCTCCTTGATAAATGTAAATTAATGGTTTTAAATATATCGTATTGCTTAATTAAATTTATTCTAGTGAAAAAAACATTTTTCGACAAGAGGTTTAAGTTAAAAGAGGAGGAATGAACGTACTTTGATTTTAGTCCTATAAGTAACGAGGGCATTAACAGTCTTTTTACCTATATGGTAAATAAGTAAAAAAGAACAAAATAATGATATATTTATTTAAACGTTATTTATTTTTAGAATAGGTATAAAATCTCTATTTTTTAATTTAAATGACTATATTTTTATCATTTTTTAATATAAATAAACGTTTAACCTTAAAAAATGCCTAAAAAAATAAAAGAATCTTGAAGTGTGATTCAAAAAATAAATGATTTAATATACCTTATTTTAATAATGATTAAGCTGCCATTTTAAGTTAACATTAGCTATATAGTAAATACGACATGTATTTGTAACAATGCACATTTTTCTATAGTATTTTTTTGATATAACGTTTATACATGCTAAAAATTAAATATGTCAGAAAATATAGATTATTATGAATAATAATGGCTAAATGATGCAAAAGCCGTTTACTTTTAAGTGCAGTAGTAATAGAATGAAAAACTAAGCTGAGAATGCTTATGGAAGCTGAATTTTTGGAGGGACAACATATGGTGGGACAGAATATTATGCGTAATCTAATCGTTCATACGCCGTCAAAGCCGGGGAATCTCGGGAAAGTGACAACGGTAATTGGGGCGCATGGTGGCGATATTGGTGATATTAAAACATTAAAGGTAGGGACGCTGACGACGATTCGTGATATTACGTGTACGGTCGAGGATGCGACGGTACTTGATACGATTGTCAAAAGCATTAATGCGCTTGGCAATGGCATCGAAGTACGTGCCATTTCAGATGATGTATTAAAAGCGCATGAAGGCGGTAAAATTCATATGACAAGTCGTATGGATTTACATTCGATTGAAGATTTACGCCGCGTTTATACACCGGGGGTAGCGAGTGTATGTGAGGAAATCCAGCGTTCACCTGAGAAGGCATCTTATTATACAAGTATCGGGAATACGGTAGCTATCGTGACAGATGGTACGGCGATTTTAGGCTTAGGTAATATCGGGCCGGTTGCCGGGATGCCTGTAATGGAAGGGAAGGCTGTGTTATTTGATCAGCTTGCTGGTATTAGCGGCGTACCGATTTTATTAGATACGAGTGACCCAGATGAAGTCGTTGAAACGGTGAAGCATATTTCACAGGGCTACGGCGGTATTTTATTAGAAGATATTGGCTCACCACACTGCTTTGAAATTGAGGAGCGCTTAAAAGAAGATTTATCGATTCCGGTGATGCATGATGACCAGCATGGGACAGCGGTTGTGACACTTGCGGCGACACTATCTGCTTGTCGCTATGCGGGCGTTGATATTAAGGATGCGGTTGTCGGTCAAATTGGCTTAGGTGCAGCGGGACTAGCGATTTGTCGAATGCTGATGGCGTATGGGGTGAGTGAAGTATACGGTACGGATCCACAGGAGAGTGCGGTCATGCGTCTTCGCCAATACGGCGGGAATGTGCTAAATTCTATAGAAGAAGTAATGGCGCATTGTGATATCGTCATTGCTACGACAGGTGTGAAGGGCTTAATTGACCCATCACTTGTACGCGAGGGACAAATCATTTTAGCGCTATCAAATCCTTATCCTGAAATTTCTCCAGAGGATGCAATTGCGGCAGGGGCAGCCTATGCGGCAGATGGTCGTTTAGTGAATAATATTTTAGGGTTCCCAGGTATTTTTAGAGGGGCACTAAATGCGAATGCAAAAGATATTACGTATCCGATGCTCGTTGCGGCAGCGGAGGCGCTAGTGGAGTGTACACGTCATGGGGATCTTGTACCACCACCACTTGATCATAACGTGCATAAAATCGTTGCGAAGGCGGTAGAGCGTATTGCATTAAAAGAAATAGTACATGAAGGATAACATAAAAAAGAGGCTTTGATAGACGTGTAAAAACAACCGCTCTTATGAATATAAGAAAAACCGGAATCGCGCTGTGGCGCGGTTCCGGTTTTTTGTTGCGAACGCTAAAAAAGGAACAGGACATATTTGTCTTCGTCTCTTTTAGTAGGCATTATTTTGCTTTTAAGTTTTCAACAGAATATACGCGACCTTCGCCGTCTTTAAAGACGATATGGTCATCTGTAAATTTCGTTGGCGAGTCAATACCAGCAGCCGCAGCTACACGGAATAACCCTTCACGTAAGTTGATAATATAGTTTGTAACACGGAATTTTTTCTCTTCGATGACAAGCCCATTTTGAAGTTTTGGATCTGTCGTTGCGACACCTGCAGGACATTCATTTGAACTACATTTTTGTGCCATAATACAGCCTACAGAAATCATAAAGCCACGTGCGATATTAATTAAGTCAGCACCAAGCGCAAGCACAACGGCTGCTTTATCGGCCGTAATTAATTTACCAGAGGCGATGATTTTCACACGGTCACGCACACCGTATTTATTGAGTGCATCATGTAATAAAACGATTGCTGAGTGAAGTGGTAGACCAACAGAGTCTGCAAGGTCTTGGAAGGTCGCACCTGTACCACCTTCACCACCATCGATTGTAATAAAGTCTGGACCCTTACCAGTTTCTTTCATATAGCGTGCTAAATCGTCTGCATCCTCAGGAGCCCCTAAAACGATTTTGATGCCGACTGGTAGGCCAGCTTCAGCGCGCATTTTTTCAATGAAGTTAAATAAAGATTCAAGGTCATGGAACTGGTGGAAGCGGTTTGGTGAGTTGATCGTTTTACCAACTTCTACACCACGGATTTCAGCGATTTCAGGTGTTACTTTATCACCTTCAACGTGACCGCCACGTGTTTTCGCACCTTGTGCTAGTTTTAATTCAAATGCTTTTACTTGTGGGATTGCTGCTTTTTCTTTTAATTTTTCAAAGCTAAATTCGCCCTGTGCATCACGATAGCCGAATAAGCCAGAACCGATTTGTGCGATTAAGTCTGTGCCACCTGCTAAATGGTGAGGAGACACGCCACCTTCACCTGTGTTCATCCAAGAGCCTTCTGCCATACGAATCCCTTTAGATAGAGCTGTAATCGCGTTTTTACCAAGCGCACCATAACTCATGGCAGATTGACCGACCATTGAGCGTACGCGGAATGGCTCGCGGCAGTTAGGGCCTAATACGACCGCATCTTCTTCAGGTAATAGCCATGGTTTCACTTTGACTGTTTCTGCATGTTCTTTACGACCAAATAATGTATCTTGGTCCATAATGTATTTTTGAGATTCAATAACTTTACTATTGTCTACGCGCATTTCATGGACTTGCTTTGTAAACATCGCATTGCGAATGTAGAAGCCCTTGTCTTCGAAATCGCGTTTTGAGCCGAATGAAATAACGCTGCCTAAATACTTACCTGGTAATACGATGTGAAGGAAATCCTCACGAGAAAATGGCTTCCCTTTATTATCATCGTCGAATAAGTACTGACGAAGCTCAGGGCCAATTTTTTCAGTTAAATAACGAATGCGTCCTAAAACGGGGAAGTTACGTAAGATTGCATGTTGGTTTTGTTTGCGGTCAGTAAGGAAGAAGATTCCAAGTAAAATGACCGGCACTAAGATGACCAATGCGATAATAACAAGCAGTACGATTGCTAAAATCGATGTCCAACTCATATATGTCACGTCCTTTAATTTATTGTCGAAAATGTGAATTCATATCATAACGGAATCAAATATATCACAATAAGAGATTAATTCAAGCATTTTAGAATAGACAGAATGTTCGGACGGCGCTTCTTTTGAAAGCGTTTGCAAGAGAATCTAATTAAAGCTGTAATTTTCTAAGCTAACCCAGCTTTTGCTCAATAAAAAAAGACGAGGAATTTTCCTCGTCTTAAAAAAGTTTTAAGCGTGTTTTTTTTCGTTTACGAATAGTGAAATGACATAGCCGATAATTGCGCCGATGATACCTGGGATTAACCAACCAAGACCCATTTCAAATAATGGCATGCCACTAACGATATTTTCATACCATGCTGGAGCAATTCCTGCAGCAGCTAAGCCATCGTATAATGACCAGATTGCTGTAAATAGCATACCGAATAAGTAAACGTACTTGCTATCACCGAACCATTTAGATGCTAATGTTAGAAGCATTAGGATGATTGCTGGTGGATAGATGAAGAATAATACTGGTAATGAGAACGTAATTAATTGAGCTAAACCGATGTTTGCGATAAATGTAGTGAAGATCGCGAAAATCCAAACCCATTTTTTATATGATAGTGCAGGGATGATTTTGTTGAAATACTCAGATGCCGCTGTTAATAAACCGATTGATGTTGTTAAACATGCTAGAACGATTACTGCTGTTAATAGGATATTCCCGAATTGACCGTATAATGCATTTGCAGAGTTTGTAATGATGTCTGAGCCTTGCTCAAATGCACCGATTGTTTGGAAACTTGAAGAACCAATGTAGCCAAGTGATAAGTACACAAGTGCTAAGCCAATTGCTGCGACGAACGCTGCAAATACCGTTGTTTTGATGACTGTTGCTTTTTCGGTTACGTTTTTCCCTTTTAATGCTTGGATAATCACGATACCGAAAATTAATGCGGCAAGGAAGTCCATTGTTAAGTAACCTTGTTTGAAGCCTTCACCGAATGCATTGTCGATATAAGAACCTGTCGCTGTGCCAGGACCATCCATTGGTGTCACGATTGCTTTGATTGCAAGCGCTGCAATGACTAATAGAAGAATTGGCGTTAAAATTTTACCAACGCGGTCAATTAGCTTGCTTGGATTCAATGCAAAGAATGTAGTTAATAAGAAGAAAATTACCGTAAAGATAGCAAGTGGCCAAGAAGCGGCTGCTGCTGTCTCTGAAAGGAATGGCTTCACACCTAATTCGTACGATACCGTACCTGTACGAGGTAGGGCGAATAGCGGCCCGATTGTTAAGTAAACAACGGCTGTGAAAAAAATACCGAATGCCGGGCTAATTTTACCCGCCATATCTTCAAGTTCGCCGCCTGATTTTGCGACGGTAATAACGCCTAGTAATGGAAGCCCTACACCTGTAATTAAAAAGGCAAAGATTGCTACCCAGAAATGTTCACCTGCTTGTTGGCCAAGTTGTGGTGGGAAAATAATATTACCTGCACCAAGGAACAAGGCGAACAACATGAACCCTACGGAGATTTTTTCTCCAAATGAAAGTTTTGTCATATGTACAACTCCTCTTATGATGCAATCTTCGAAATGTTCTGATAAATAAGTCCGAAATTCAAGAAGATTGAAAAACTTAAAAAATTTGTTTTGTCTGAAAATTTAGATTAAATTGTAAATAAAATCACTTCAATATACTAACATGAATAAATGAATAATGAAACGTTAAATTGTGTGATAAATCGAAAAAAGGTGTTAATGACTAAGTTTTATTTCTTTATATAGCATATTTAGACATAATTGAGTAAGGCGATTTTACTGTCTTGTGATTTTTACTATCTTAAAAGCCACCTATATATTGCATTTTTAATTTTAAATTGTTGAAAAGGGGCTTTCCATAAGTCATTCGTTCCAAAAAAAAACGGGTGATTCGTACAAGCTGTAAAAAAAATAAGGACTATTGATAAGTAGACGGAAAATAACCTGTAGACAGCAACCAAAAGACGTCAAAAACGTTCTCACCTATGTTGACAACATTTTGAGAAGTGTTCTACGGACGTGAATCGTGCTATAATACAAGATGATTTATGAAAAAATTTGCATAACCTACTATTTAACATAGATAACAATATAAATTTATATAGAAGGAAAGGAGATAAGGCATGTTTTACCTGTCATTGGCGGCGGCTTTCATCGCATCCATCATTTTCACACCTCTTGTGAAAAAACTGGCCTTCCGAATAGGTGCAGTTGACAAGCCTAATCATCGAAAAGTGCATGCGAAAATAATGCCGCGTATAGGTGGTTTAGCTATCTTCTTAGCCTTCCTCGTAGCTGTACTTATTTTAAAACCGACAAATCCAGCGATGATTCCCATTTTAATCGGTGCGTTTATCATTATTATTACGGGTGTTGTCGATGATATGCTGGAGCTATCTGCAAAGGCGAAATTTTTAGGACAAACAGTAGCGGCAGCAATCGTTATTTACTTTGGCGGCATTCAGATTGATTTTATTAACTTACCATTCGGCGGTATTTTAGACTTTGGTTACCTGAGTGTGCCACTGACATTGATTTGGATCGTCGGTATTACAAACGCTATTAATTTAATTGATGGCTTAGACGGTTTAGCAGCAGGGGTATCAACGATTGCACTTGTGACACTGGCAGCAATGGCCTTCGTTATGGGCAACACGTTCGTACTCGTTATGGCACTTGTACTGGCGGTAAGCTGTATTGGCTTTTTATTTTACAATTTCAATCCTGCAAAGATTTTCATGGGGGATACAGGCGCATTGTTCCTTGGCTTCATGATTTCGGTGCTCGCATTACTGGGCTTTAAAAACGTGACATTTGTGTCGCTTGTTATTCCCATTGTGATGCTAGGAGTACCGATTTCGGATACGTTTTTCGCCATCGTACGTCGCTTACTGAATAAACAGCCACCCTTCCAACCAGACAAATCGCATTTGCATCACCGTTTACTAAGTATCGGCTTTACGCATCGTCAAACCGTTATTATTATTTATGGGATTGCGGCGATGTTTGGTTTAGCAGCGGTCATCTTCTCGATGGCAAAGCTGTGGGGCGCTATTTTACTTATCCTCGTGCTACTCATTGCACTGGAGATTTTTGTTGAGGTCATTGGCTTAGCTGGCAATCGCTACAAGCCATTATTAAAACTTGTAAGAAAAAAGTAGAGAAGAAGGATGACGAAGAATAAATTCGTCATCCTTCTTTTTTTCGTTCATTTGAAATCGCCCATAACCTCAAGGAGCGTCTTTTGGCTACAACATATTTTAAAATATGTGCCAAAGCAGGCGTATTTATATAGGATAAAATCATTGTTTATCACGCATCTTGCATAAAGCTGTCAACGAAAATTTTTATTTACGATTTTTTAGCAGATTCCTAGCATGATTCAGAAAGAAAGGGGGCCTGTTTTTGCCCGAAAACGACAAAAACAGGTCTATTTTGACGCACTGCGGGGTAATTTTAGCAGTGAATGATTAGTGGAATGAGAAAAAGCTGTCATTTATTTTCATCATTAGAAAATGCGCCATTTCACAGATCTATTGCAAGCTGCAGCCTTCGAATAAAGCCTGAAATTATCTAAAACGGACCCCGAAAACAACTGAAACAGGGCGAAAATCGAGCGCTACGGGGTGATTTTTGCCGATATTTTCAAAAAGATTGTGCAAAGTTATCATAACTATCGCCACTCGATGCGTAATTATTTGATTGAATGCAAGCTTTGCGCAAATAGTTAGCCTTTTTCTAGCCCTATTCACTTACAGATGACGCTTATTGAAAAATATGTCGTATGTAAAAGACGCTTTCTGAGGAAATCACGAAATTGCGAAGCCGTGTTGAAAAAAACGTATTCATACGAAATAAAAATGAAAGTCATTTGAGATGAAGTTAGCTAGTGTACTAGTGAATCAAATGATGAAGACATGTGGGGTTAAAAATAATACGCAAATTTATCCATGGATGAAATGGTATCAAGACTGAGAGAGGAAGCGTTCTACGCCAGTCTAAAGTGCGAACCGTTCAAGCATACATCAACTACGATAATCATACGTGGATTTTGGCAAAATTAAACCACCTTTCTCCAGGTGAATATCGGAAAAAGGTGGTTTAATAAGAATTTGACGGTGATTCCTAGGAAAGCGTCCGTCCAATTCAGATGAAAGATAGTATCTTTTTGTTTAGCGTTAATTACCAGAGCCAGAGCTATTATAGTTGCTTTGGAATCCAGTATTTTGTTTAGTTGTAGGCTCTTCTATTACTTCTTCATCTTCTGAAAGATTAAGCTTTGTATCTATCGTTAAGCCTAAATGCTTTTGTAATGTTTGACGTGTTTCGAGCAAGCTATCATCTTGTAGTAGATAGTAATAAATGCCGCTCGACATATCATCACTGCCTTTGAGTGATAGGGAATCGATGTCTGGCATGCCGTTTTGTAGGTATGCGAATAATGATTTCATTTCATCAAATGTCATATCTGTTTGCATATTATTGCCGACAGCTGCTAATACTTTATCGTATTTTGTAAATGATGTGACAGATGTTGCTTTTGACGCAATAGCTTCTAAAATCATTTGCTGACGCTTGCCGCGCTCGACATCGCTATCTTGGTGACGGGTACGTGCAAGTGCTAAAGCTTCGCGGCCATTCACTTCTTGTGTACCTGGCATTAAGTGAACTGTGCGCTTATCGTTTTCGTCGAGCTCATTAATTTCATAAGGGACATCGACTGTCACGCCACCAAGTGCATCAACGATTTCAATGAAGGCATCAAAGTTTACACGGAAATAGTAGTCAATCGGCACATTCAGTAGGCCTTCAACGGTTTCACGTGTTGCATCAATGCCACCGTATGCATGGGCATGTGTGATTTTATCTTTGTAACCAACAGTTGGAATGTACACGTAAGAATCACGCGGAATACTTACTAGTTTGATAGATTTATCTTTATTATTCAGTGTTGCGACAAGGAGAGCATCTGAGCGTGAGTTGCCTTCGCCTTGGCTGCGTTTTTCACTATCGTCAATGCCGACGATCATGATGGAAATATTGTCTGTTAGTGGCTGAACGCTTTCATCACGTAACTCCGATTTTGTACGAGAATTCTCGACGTACGCATTCTCAGCAGCTTTTTTACCTGAATGAAATAAGTAGTAAATATAGCCGCCGCCAAATGCCAACAGTAAAATTAAGACAACAAGCAAGATTTTCCAAAGACAGCCACCTGATTCTTTCTCTTTCTTCTTTTTTTTACGCTCTTGGCTTTTCGTTGTGCGAGATTTCGCATGCGATTTTGCCTTTGGTGTAGAAGTAGATGAGCTGCTTGGGGCTTGTTGTCTAGTACCTTTCTTCTTCTCTGGCATATAGTCAAGCTCCTTTGTAAGGGGAAATGGTTGAAAATTCTAAAAATATTCGTATTATACAACGCATATTATTATACTATGCAATAAGAAATCCGTAAAACGAATTTTAAGTCCGGTCAAACTCTAAAAATATGGACTTTACATAATCGATTTGCGTTTGTCCATTCGAAAGGTCGGTCATCCAAGACTGGAAAAGCTCGTCCTGTTCTTTAGGAACAAGTACCGTCAGTTCGACGTTTTCAGCATAATCAATGTGGTCTAGTATATAGGTAGAATTGCGAAGTTCATTTTCTAACTTTCCGAGCAATGTGTAATCAGCAATTACTTTTAGCTCATGGTGTAATTTACGTTCTACAACACCGGAGGCATCAATACCTACAGTTGTTGC
Organism: Kurthia populi; assembly: GCF_042686175.1. NCBI lineage: Bacteria > Bacillati > Bacillota > Bacilli > Caryophanales > Caryophanaceae > Kurthia > Kurthia populi. The sequence goes on from NZ_JBHUOR010000142.1 coordinate 15,696, forward strand.
TTTTCCGTATGCGCGCACTAATCCACCTGCGCCAAGTTTAATACCCCCAAAGTAACGGGTAACAACTACTACAATATCTTTTAAGTGCTGTTTCTTTAAAACTTCAAGCATTGGGACACCAGCTGTACCACTTGGCTCACCGTCGTCGCTTGCTTTTTGGATTTGGTCATGCTCGCCGATTAGGTAGGCAGAGCAGTTGTGATTGGCGCTACGATGCTCTTTTTTAATACGCTCAATAAATGCTTGCGCTTGTTCTTCTGTTTCCACACGAGCACAGTGGGCAATGAAACGTGATTTTGAAATGATGATTTCGTCGCTTGCAGAGGATTTTAATGTTAGGTAATTTTCTCTCATTTGATTCTCCTAGTAGAAATTTAATGTAAATGATACAATTGTCATCTTTTTAACGCAGGATTTTTATGTGCTTATATCACAATAATGGTATAATTATTGTAAAGAATTTTAGATTTTTGATGTCAGTACTACAAAATACATGCTATTCTATAAAGTATGCATTGTGAGGAGTATTTAGTATGGTTAAAGGAAATAAGATTGACATTCAAGTATTAGATAAGATTTTCAATAGTATGGTCGAAACGATTGATTCGTCAAAGAACGATATTTTTACGATCAGCGAGCAATCACGTCAATCTTTTGAAGAAATGAAATTAGAGCTCGGTATTGTACGTACCAAATTGCAGGACATTATACAAGAAAATGATATGCTAGAAGTTCAGGTAAAGCAAGCTAGAGCTAGACTTGCGGAAGTTTCTCAAAACTTCCGTATTTATTCTGAGAAACAGGTGCACCAAGCGTATAATGCAGCAAATACATTTCAAATTCGTCAGTCTGTTATTCAATCAGAAGAAAAATTGTTACGCGGACGCCGGGATGACTTAGAAAGAAATATGCGAGGCTTACTTGATACAATTGAAAAAGCCGACCAGCTTGTAAACCAAGTCAATGTAGTACTGAACTACTTAAGCGAGGATTTAAAAGATGTTGGTCCTGCTCTTAAGAATGCAAAAATGAAAGAGGATTTTGCGATTCGAGTAATCGAGGCGCAAGAGGAAGAGCGCAAGCGTATTTCGCGTGAGGTACATGATGGACCGGCGCAAATGCTTGCGAATGTGTTACTTCGCACAGATTTAATCACACGTTCATATGATGAAAAAGGCGTAGAACGTGCGATTCAAGAACTACGTGATTTAAAAGGGATGGTGCGCGATACGCTACATGAGGTTCGTCGCATTATTTATGACTTACGCCCAATGGCACTAGACGATTTAGGAATTGTGCCGACGCTGAAGAAATATTTAAATTCCGTGCAAGATTATAATAAAGGAACGTATATTGAATTTAGCTCACGTGGTGAAGATCGCCGTATGCCAATGAATTATGAAACAGCCATTTTTAGACTTGTACAAGAAAGCGTGAATAACGCCATTAAACATGGCTCTGCAAAAGAAATTCGTGTGAACTTTGAATGGCTTAAAGAAAATGTTAATATTTCTATAAAGGATAATGGTACAGGGTTTGATATGGCGCTAACGAAACAAAATTCATTCGGTATCGTTGGAATGAAAGAGCGCATAGATTTATTAGATGGTACTATAGATATACAGTCCGAAATCGGACAAGGTACGAGAATTATGTTTATAATCCCCATAAAAAAGGAAACATAACCTTTTGTAGAGGTACTTGAGGAGGAAATTTATTATGACAAAAATTATTATTATTGACGATCACCAATTATTCCGTGAAGGCGTAAAACGTATTTTAGATTTTGAAGATACATTTGAAGTAGTAGCAGAAGGTGATGATGGTATCGATACATTACCTCTATATGAAGAATTCCAACCAGACGTTGTGTTAATGGACATTAACATGCCGCAAAAAAATGGTGTGGAAGCAACTTCAGAGTTAATCGAAAAATATCCTGATGCGAAAGTAATCATTCTTTCAATTCATGATGATGAATCATACGTATCTCACGCATTAAAATCTGGTGCACTAGGTTATATGCTAAAAGAAATGGATGCGGATGAAATCGTAGACGCAATTAAAATTGTTGCAGCTGGCGGCTCATACTTACATCCTAAAATCACAAAAAATCTTGTAGCTGAATATCGTCGCTTAAGCGAACGTGAAAATAAAGGCTCATTCCACCAAACGGAAATCCGTCGTCCATTCCACTTATTAACAAAACGTGAATGTGAAGTCCTGCAATTATTAACAGACGGCCAATCAAACCGTGCAATTGGTGAAACATTATACATCTCAGAAAAAACAGTTAAAAACCATGTTTCAAGCATTCTTCAAAAAATGAATGTAAATGACCGTACACAAGCTGTTGTAACAGCGATTAAAAACGGTTGGGTAGAAGTACGCTAATACCACTTCAAACAGTGGGTAATAGGCGTTAACCTACTTTGAAAAGGAATCGTGCTTAGCGCGATTCCTTTTTATATGCCAATCAGTACATAGTTAAAAAGATTTGAAAAGTTATAAATGTCATATGTTATTTGCCTTTTCATATATATTTTTATAAAATGAACAGTATATGTAGAGGAGTGAAAGAATGGCAACTGCAATCGTAACAGACAGCACGGCCTATATTCCAAAGGACGAGCTTGAAAAATATAATATTCATATGGTGCCACTAAGCGTTGTTATTAACGGCGAAACCTATGAAGAAGAAGTAAATTTATCAGCAGACGAGTTTTATGAGAAAATTCGTGGCGGAAAAGAATTACCAACATCTACACAGCCACCAATCGGCAAATTTGTCGCTTTATTTGAAGAGCTTGCAAAAGACTATGATGAAATCGTTACAATCCATCTTTCAAGCGGTATTAGTGGCACATACCAGGGTGCACTTGCAGCCGCGGATATGGTCGATCATGTAAAAGTGTATGGTTTCGATACAGAGGTCGCTTGTTATATGCAAGGTATGTATGCGATTCATGCAGCGCGTTTAGCGAAAACAGGTGCCTCAGCGAAAGAAATTTTAGAGCACTTAGAAGAAATGAAGAAAACCGAAAAAGAATTCATTTTAGTAGATGACTTATCTCATTTACAACGTGGTGGACGTCTATCAGCAGCTTCAGCTTTAATCGGTAGCTTACTACAAGTGAAGCCAATTCTTCATTTCAGCGATAAAGTCATCGTACCATTTGAAAAAATTCGTACGAAGAAAAAAGCATTAAAACGTATTGAAGACCTGTTAGCTGAAGATGTAGCAAAATATGGTGCCATTGAAGCAACCGTTATTCACGCAAATTGCGAGCAAGAGCGTGATGAATGGCTAAATCATTTACGCGCTGAATTCCCAACAGTCGATTTTTATCCATCTTATTTTGGCGCAGTTGTCGGAACGCATCTTGGTGAAGGTGCGCTAGCGATGGGCTGGTTTGCCAAAAAATAGTCGAAAATTAATTTTTGATAAATTTTTTAGCGAAATTCGTAAAAAATGAGTGACAATATAAGCATAAACGGCTAAACTATTTATAATACTAAACAATATCTCAAAGGGGCGTTTCTAGTTTTAACTAGAGATGCTTTTTTTTTGCGCAAAAATCGCTAAAATGGACAAAAATGACAAATGAGGGATGTCCAATGCATGACGAGTTAGCGCGGCTACAGCAGTTTTTAAGCGGGCGTATTTGGCCAGCAGGAAAGCTACCATTTGATGAATCCGTAATCACAAAAGCAAAAGAGCAACAATTAATTGACGATGTTCAAGCCATTGAGTTCTTAAAAGGAAGGCCGAGCTGCCGTCGCTGTCGTTGTACATCTTTTGACACCTATATTCGCTATTATTGCGCAAAATGTGATAAAATCTGCGTCTACTGCCGGAATTGCATTCAAATGGGCAGGCTCGCGTCTTGTGATACACTTGTGCGCTGGATTGGCGCTACAGCTACGACGGATGTAAAGCCAAAGCTACAGTGGCAGGGACAGTTTACGGCGGCGCAGGCACGCGTGTCACAAGAGCTTATCGACAGTGTGAGGGCAAAGCGCTCGCATCTAGTACATGCCGTATGCGGTGCCGGCAAAACCGAGATTTTATTTGCGGCAATTGAAGTAGCACTATCGATGAACTGGCGCGTCTGTGTCGCAACGCCGCGTACAGATGTCGTGCTCGAGCTTGCGCCGCGCTTTCAGCAAGTTTTCCCAGATGTTACTGTACAGGCACTCTATGGCGGTGCCCCGTTAGCTACGAGCTATTCACCATTTATTGTGGCGACGACGCATCAGCTTTTTCGCTTTGAAGGTGCCTTTGACATTATTTTTGTCGACGAGGCAGATGCCTTTCCGTATACATTTGACGTCGCGCTGCAGCAGGCAGTTGTGAAGGCAAGAAAACAGGACGGTGTCACGATGCTTGTGACAGCGACCCCATCTATAAATATGCAGGCGCAGTTTCAAAAGACTGGAGCCTATTCGTTTATTCCAAGACGCTTTCACGGGGCTGACTTGCCAGTGCCTCGCTTTGCGTCCCTATGGTTTTATGACAAGCAGCTACAGATGAATCGTTTACCAAAAAAAATCGCACGTTGGATTAAGAACTGTGAAGACAAGGGCCAACCTTATTTGCTATTCTTCCCAACGATTGCGCTCATGAAACAGGCAGCGCATTTATTTTCAGTGCCGGCTGTCTATGCTGAAGATGCGGAGCGCAAGGAGAAGGTTCTAGCACTGCGAAATGGCGAGGTCGCCGGTCTCCTAACGACGACCATTTTAGAGCGCGGCATTACGATTCCGAGAGTACAGGTCGCAGTTATCGGTGCAGAGTCGGCGATTTTTACAGCGAGTGCCCTTATTCAAATTAGTGGGCGCGTTGGTCGAGCGCAGCATGAGCCGACGGGGGATATTGTATTTTTCCATCACGGGGTGACGCGCGAGATGGACGCGGCAAGACGTGAAATTTTACGCCTCAATGCGGAGGTGAACTAAATGCGCTGCTTACTATGTGATCGTGTGGTTGAAAAGATCGAGACGTGGACAGGGTTATTTAGTCGCCGGCAAAAGTGGACGACCTGCGCTAGCTGTATGGCGAAGTTTGAACGTGTAAGTGAGCAAAGCTATGAGGGCATTCGCACAATTTATGTCTATAATGAGGCGATGAGGGACTGGTTACATCGTCTCAAATTTTCACAGGACGCTATTATTGCGCATGTTTTTGCCGATGAAATAAAAAAGCTATGTAGTCACTATAAAAAGGCCGTGATGGTGCCAATTCCGATGCACCCTGCAAAAAAGCGGGCGCGTACATTTGCACATGTGGATGTGCTATTAGAAGCGGCAGGTGTGCGCTATACGCATTTATTAGAAAAAACGACGACGGACACACAAAGTCAGAAGTCACAGCTAGAACGTGAAAATAGTGCTACTTTGTTCACAAGAAATACTATACAATTAAGGAAAGACACGCATCTTGTTCTTGTAGATGATATTGTGACGACAGGAACGACGATACGCCATGCGCTGGAAGTTTTAAAGCGAGATGGTTTTACGCATATAGAGGTGCTCGTGTTCATTTCAGCGAGAATGTGAAAGGGGGCCTATGACAACATGGGCGAAATTAAGAGCTGTCCAACATGTGGACAACTATTTAACTACAACGGAATTCGTGAAGTATGTGCAAACTGCGCGGCGGAAGAGGAAAAGAAATACGAAGAAGTGTATCGCTTTTTACGTCGTCGTGAAAATCGTGCGGCAACGGTTGAGCGAATTGTGGAAGCAACGGGCTGCACAGAGGAATTATTATATGGATGGGTACGTCGCGGACGCTTGCAGACAGCGCTATTCCCGAACTTAGGCTATCCATGTGATAATTGTGGTCATTTAACGACGACAGGGAAATTATGCGATAATTGCACCAATAAATTGCAACGAGATTTGAATCAATTTGAGGCGAGTAAGGAATTCCGCGAGTCAATTGAAAAAAAAGAGCGCGGTACGTACCTATCAGAAAAACGGACACGCTAGACTTAGCACTATTTTAATAGTTTTTGAATTTGTAACAGAAAATAGTACTACGTAATCATGCATTGTATAGTAACATCAACTCTTTTATCGGAAAATCACTTAACATACCCTCCCCACATCCGAAATAATGGGTAAAGATAGTGAAGAATGATAAAGGAGGTTCTAGTTATGAAAGTTCAAGGATACGGTGTTAATGCAGTGAACCCATATAAAAATCAACAAGTAAAAACGAATGAAGTGAAAAAATCGAGTCTATCTTTTCAGGATCAACTTGAAATTTCGTCGCAAGCGAAAGATTTACAAGGCGTAAAATCGTATGAAAGTGAGCGCGCGGACCGTTTATCAGAGTTGAAATCACAAATTCAAAACGGCACGTACAAAGTTGATTCAGAGAAGCTTGCAAGAGATTTATTAAATCACTTCCGTAGATAGCGAGGAAATCAAATGTCTATCGAACAAATCAATACGATTATGGCAAAACTAAATGTCATGCATAAAAGTTTAGTGAAGCTCGCAGACCATAAAACCGAGCTGATTACGAACGGGGACATGGAAGGCATTAAGAAAATGATCAATGACGAGCAATCGCATATTTCTGCTATCTCTCAGCTAGAGGGACAACGCCAGCAAGCGGTGCTACGTTATTTTAATGGGCAACAACTAGCGCCCGGGACGCAGCCGACCATTGAACAGCTGATTGCACTTGTGCCGACGACACAGGAGAAGACGCAGTTACAACAAACACGTGACGAGCTATTGCAGACGGTTGAGCATTTACAAAAAACGAATGAATTGAATCAAAAATTATTATTCAATTCACTGCAGGTTATTAATATGACCGTCGATATGATGCGCCCACAGCAGGATAACTTTAACTACGGTGAATCACAAGGTCGCCGCAGCAATGCATCGACAATTGGTCGCTTTAATTCACAAGCATAGAAAATGTTGCCTCACCGAGAAGCGGAGAGGCCTTTTTTTATGCCCCAAAAATAATTTTACACTTGAAATCTCGCATCCGATGCCGATGAAAAATACAGAACATAAACGTAGCGAAACACTTTTTTAGGAGGATGAAACATGGCAATTTCAACATTTATGGGCCTTGAAACAAATAAACGTGGCCTAACCGCACAGCAAACAGCCCTTTACACAGTCGGGCATAATATCTCAAACGCCAATACCGTCGGCTACACACGCCAGCGCGTAAACCTAGAAGCAACACATGGCTTCCCGGGTGTAGGGATGAATGCACCAATGCTTGCAGGACACTTAGGCACAGGGGTGACAAGCCAGTCCATTACACGTGTACGTAATGAGTTTGTCGATAAGCAGTACCGCCAGGAGACGAATAATTTAGGCTACTGGTCACAGCGTACAGATGCGATTAGTCAACTAGAGGATATCGTATCAGAGCCATCTGAATATGGCTTGAATGCATCGTATAATGATTTTTATTCGGCATGGCAGGAGTTGGCGAATAACCCTAGTTCTGCGGCAGCGCGTCAGGTTGTGTATACCAAAGCAGCGCACTTGGCGTCTTCATTTAATTATATGAACAAACAGATGACACAAGTACAAGCCAATCTAAAATCAGAAGCGATTAATACAGTAGATAAAATCAACTCGATTTTAGAGCAGATTACAGCACTGAATAATCAGATTAAGCAGGTTGAGCCGAATGGCTATATTCCAAATGATATTTATGATGCACGTGATGTGTTGATTGATGAATTATCAAATTATATTCCAGTGACAACGGAGCGTACGTATTCAGGTGGTCTAGCGACAGATGATTCGGAAGGTGCTTTACAGATCTATATGGTGCTAGAAGATGGTAGCAAACAGGCGTTAGTATCAGCTGAAAAAAGTGGGACCGTTCAAAATTACAATGGTCAGCAAAGAGAGCTTTACGGTAATTTTGTAGCGACAAAATTAACCTTAACAACTGTGCAGCAAAATGCAGATGGAACAGTGGCGACAGATGCGAATGGCAATCCTGTTACGAAAGCATTGACATCATCTGAGCAATTTGAAGCAATCTATGGGATTACATTTGAAAAATCAGCGGCAACGGAAAGCCTAACAGCTACTGAAACAACGGATGCCAATGGGGTTGTTACTGTAACCTATAAAAAAGGTGAAAATGAAATTGCCTCTGTCACAGGTGGTGTTCTAACCGTTAAGTTAGCGGATGCGAATGGTACACCTTATCCAGGAACACTAGACCCAGTTACGAACAAAATTACCCTTGCACTTGATGCAGGTACGAAAATGGAAATTACACCTACGTATGATACGAGCACACCTCCTAAATTAATTGGAGCGACTGCACAGACATTAACTGCCCCAAAAAATATTGAAGCATCTAAACTTCAAGATAATAAAGGGAAACTAGAATCATATTTTGATTTATACGGTACAACAAATGGCACAACAACTTTAGAAGTACCACTGAAATATGATGTAGATGCGAATGGTAACTATATTTATGTAAATGTTGAGCGTCAAACGGTCGCTGATACTGCAAATCAAAAGAATGTTTTACATGTTTCAGGATATTTTTCAGATAAGCTTTCAGATTTAGATAAGCTAGCGAATGAATTTGCGAATGCCTTCAATGCCATTCACTCACAAAGCTATGGCTTATCAACAGATGGTATTTCTAATTCACCGACAAATTTAGATTTCTTTAATTATGCATCGAATACCGATGCGAGTGGCGCAGTTTTAGGAAAGAATTTTATCACCGCTGCTAATATTAGTGTGAATGATAAAATGAAAGATTTTAATAATATTGCAGCCTCGGATCAAAATAACGAAGAAGGTAACGGTAATGTTGCATTAAAATTATCGAATTTAAAAACGACAGCTATTTCAGGTTTAAATAGCGCATCTGCTGGTAAATTCTATGAATCAATGCTTGCAGATATTGGTACAGAGGGCGAAAAAGCTGTGAAGAATGCCTATAATTCAGGCACCCTTCAATTAGCAATAGAAAATCGCCGTGCATCAGAAAATTCAGTGTCATTAGATGAAGAAATGACGAATATGATTATGTTCCAGCAAGCATATAATGCATCAGCACGTATGATGACAGCCATCGACGAAATTTTAGATAAAGTAATTAATGGAATGGGCCGAGTAGGGCTGTAGGAGGTAAAAATTAAATGCGCGTAACACAATCAATGCTTTCGAATAATATGCTTCGAAATTTAAACACAAGCTATAGCAAAATGGGCGTTTGGCAACAACAGCTTTCGACAGGCTCTAAATTACTGCGCCCATCAGATGATCCAGTAGGTGTGACAAAGGCGATGAGCTATCGTACACAACTAGCTCAAAATGCACAGTATGATGAAAATTTAGATACAGCAACGAAATGGTTGGATACAACAGATACAGCATTAGGCTCAGTAGGAAGCGCCATGCAGCGTGTACAGGAGTTAATTACTCAAGCGGCAAATGATACGAATCAAACGGTTGACCGTCAGCAAATGCTAAAGGAAATTGAACAAATTTATGAGCAAATAAAAGATATTGGCAATACAAAAATTGGTGATACGTATATCTTTAGTGGAACAAGAACAAATCAGCCACTGTATGGTAATAGTGTAAAAATTGATCAAGTGTTGTATCGAGATGCTAATAGTAATATCGTTGCTGATGTACAAACGACGACACAAACAGACGGCACATCTCTATCGATTGTTCGTGATGCAGCTGGTAATGTCGCATCAAAAATTACTAATGCTAAGGATGCTAACGGTAATATGATAACGACGATTACAGATGGTAATAATAATGTGATTCAGCCACCAGCTACGGGGAAATACATCGATGGCTCAGGTAATATTATTGAAACAGCACAGGATGGTACAGTAGACGTAACACATGCAAAAGATGGTAGTAACACAAGCTCTGTTGATTACAAAACAACACGTACGACGACAACGACAACATACGGTGCTGTCGCAACGGAAAAACGAGTTGAAAATGCAGATGGTACCTCTGTTACCTCTATTTTAGATAAGGATAATAAGGTAGTCGCTAAAATTTCAATTACTAAAGACGGAGCGGGAAATCCTGTAACGACCGTAACAGATGGAGCGGGGGACCCAATTACCAATCGTCTATTGGCAATAGATGATGTTGGCGGTGTAATTGAAGTTTATGCAGATGGTACGAAAAAGGTTGGCACACTAGAGCCAACAACAATTTCTACAAATTCAACGACATCTGGGAATGTCACAACTTCAGTGGACGCGTATAGTATTCAACCAACAGGGGCAATAATAGCAACTGTTTCAAAGGAAACTCCTATATTAGCAGACGGTACATTTACGACATCTGTTCGTGATAGTACAGGTAGTCTTGTCGCCACAATTACTGGTCAAAAGGATAGCTTTGGAGCGATTGTTGTCACAGTGAAGGATGCGAATAATCAACCAATTCAAGAGCCTGCAAATGTTTTACGTGCTTCGGATGGACATGGGAATATTATTGAGGTGGATGCACTTGGTAATGTTGGGGTGAAAGCTTTAAAACCGGAAACATCTCCTGTTTCTGTACCAGCGCCACCTGCAAATGTTAATGTCAATGAATTTACGTTCAAAAATGCTTCTGGTGATACGGTCGCAACATCTGAAACAGTAATTGATAATCCTGCTGGAACATATACAACGACTGTACGAGATAGTATCGGGAATTTAGTATCTACAACTACTGGTCCCTCACCAATTTCCATTACAGATTATCGTAATCTCCCTGCTACAAATGGTGTTGCGATAGAAAGCAATGGTTCTATTATTAAAACAGATCCGACAACAGGTGTAACAACTGTTACAAGCTCGAAGGATAATTTAAGTACGACACATACAACAACGATGAGTGGGGCACAGATGACTGGTACAACTGAATACAAAAATTCAGTTGGGGATTTAATTGCAACTGCCGTTAAAACGACGAATACAACAACTGGTGAATCAGTGACGGTATTTACAGATAAGGACGGCAATACGGTTTCAACAACAGAGGTTACGAAAGACCAAGCAGGACGCAACGTCATTACTGTAACTGATGCAGCAGGAAATACGGTTATTGCACCTGACAAATTATCTGTTCAAGATGCTGATGGAAACTATATTATTACAAATCCTTTAACAGGTGAGACATCTGTTTCGACAACTATCTCGGCGATTGAAGGTCCGGTTACATCATTAAATACCGTGAATGACAAACGAATTCAAACATTATCAGGTATGAATGCTGCAGTAAATATTGAAATTTATAATGATATTAAGCTGCAAGTGAATACAACGGATGCACAGAAAATGTTTGAAAAAATGGATACGGTGTTTGCTAAGGTTTTTGCAGCATTAAAGGGAACAGCTGGTACAACATCAGGTAAAGAGATTGGTGATTTACTAGGTGGAACAAACTCTGCAGCAGACCGTGATTTTACAACAATTCAAGGCGTACAGGATTTATTTTCGATGCAGCGCTCGACAGTCGGTGCGAAGCAAAACCGCGTCGATATGATGTCTGACAGACTAGCATTACAAAAAGAAACCTTAACAAAACAAAAATCGAATGTAGAAGATGTGGAATACGAGGAAGCGATTACGAACTTAATTACGCAAGAATCAATTCACCGTGCTTCTTTATCGGTTGGTGGACGTATCATCCAGCAAACGTTAGTCGATTTCATTCGTTAATTTAAACGCTCGCTGTGTGCGGGCGTTTTTTGGAAGGTGAAGGATTATGAAACTAGATCGTGTGGATATTCGAACGACAGACCAAAAAGTAGAAATTCACTCAACACAGCCAAAGCTTCAAATGCGTACGACAAATGCGAAAGTGAATATTGAGCAGCCAGCAGCCATTCTTGAAATGAGCTCTAAAGCGGCGAAGTTATTAATTGACCAATCACAAGCATGGCGCGATATGGGCTTACTGACACCAATGGAGGCAGGGGACCAGGCTGCACAAAAGGGACTGCAAGACGCTGCGGCGGGCACAGCAAGACGAGCGCGTGAGGGAGATCAGATGATGAATATTGCCGGGGGACAAAACCAATTGCAGGCGATTGCTGAACGGGTAGCCCAACCACCGCAGCCAGGCATCGGCATTAAATGGATTCCGTCGGTGAATGCAGTTAAAACGACTTATGTCCCTGGGAAATTAGACATAAATATTACACCACAAAAGCCACGTTTTGATGTTAAAATAGGAGATGTAAGCGGCCAGTACACGCCAGGGGATGTGACGGGTACGGCCGTACAGCGAGCATCCGTTGAAACGACGGTTATTAAGGGAGGGTAAAAGATGATTATTCAAACGAAATTTTTAGGTGCAGTAGAAATAAAAGAGGACGCAATCATTACGTTTCCAGAAGGTATTCCAGGATTCCACGACGAAACACAATTTGCGCTCATTCCGTTAAATGAAACATCACCATTTTTAGTGCTACAATCTGTAAAAAACGAGCAAGTTGGCTTTATGGTTGCGACACCATATGCGTTTAAAGCGGACTATGCGTTTGATTTAGTGCCGGAAGATGTGGCGCAGCTCGCAATTGAAAAACCAGAAGATGTGTTTGTATACGGCATCTTAACGTTAAAAGATACATTAGAGCAATCGACAATTAACTTATTAGCACCGATTGTCATCAATGAACAAACAAAACTTGCAAAGCAAATCGTCTTGCCAGGCGAGGACGAGGCGCTCCTTAGATATCCATTAAAGAAAGTAGCAGAAGGAAGTGCGAAGTAAATGTTAGTATTGACGCGAAAGCCCGGTGAAACATTGATGCTTGGTGAGGACATTCAAGTGAAAATCGTGTCAGTCGATGGCGATCAAGTCAAAATTGGCATCGAAGCACCACGCGCAATGAAAATTTATCGCCGTGAAGTGTATGAGGCAATTCAGCAAGAAAACGAAGCGGCCCTTGAAGCATGTGACTTACGTGTGCTTGATAACTGGAAATAACCTATACAAAAAGAGACTGGGACAAAACATTTCATTTTCCTTCTTATGCTCATCTGAGAGGGTGTTTTTACACGTATGTCCCAGCCTCTTTTTTTATAAATTTTCAAAAAAAGGTTAAACATTTCAAATTGCTTACGATATATATAGTGTAAGGCAGAACATCTGCTAAACAACTCCACAGGGACGTGGAAAATAAACATATTCAGGGAGGAATCTCACAATGAGAATTCAACACAACATCGCTGCATTAAACACACACCGTAACTTAGGTGCAAACAACGCTGCAGCTTCTAAAAACTTAGAAAAATTAGCTTCAGGTTACAAAATCAACCGCGCTGGCGATGACGCAGCAGGTTTAGCAATCTCAGAAAAAATGCGCGGACAAATCAACGGTTTAAACATGGCATCTAAAAATGCGAATGATGGTATCTCTTTAATCCAAACAGCTGAGGGTGCACTTAATGAAACACACGCAATTTTACAACGTATGCGTGAACTAGCAGTACAATCTGCCAACGATACAAACGTTACATCGGACCGTAAAGATTTACAAAAAGAAGTCAATGCTTTATCAGAAGAAATTACACGTATTGCTAATGATACAGAGTTTAATACTCAAAAATTATTAAATGGTTCGTTTAAATCTAAAGTATTCCATATCGGTGCAAATAAAGGTCAAAAAATCGATTTAACTATTGCATCGATGTCAGCTGGAAAACTTAGTGTATCTAAAATCTCTATTTCTTCACAAGCTAATGCTAATAACGCAATCGAGACTATTAATAACGCTATTGCAACAGTATCTGGTCAGCGTTCAGATTTAGGTGCTGTTCAAAACCGTTTAGAGCACACAATCAACAACCTTGGTGCTACTTCTGAAAACTTAACAGCTGCAGAATCTCGTATCCGTGATACAGATATGGCTGCTGAAATGATGGCGTTTACTAAAAATAACATCTTAACGCAAGCTGCACAATCTATGTTAGCGCAAGCTAACCAACAACCACAGGGAGTTTTATCTTTACTTCAATAAAGATAAGATTAACTTTGATTAAACGATAATCGAAAAAGGCTTATACTTTTAAAAGTATAGGTCTTTTTATATTCTTGATAAGAATTAATAAATATTTTCAATATTTTTTAAAAAGATTTTACACTTAATTTGACAATTAAAGAATGAATAGTCGGGAAAATTAAATGAGACTATTATTAATAGTATTTAAAATCTTTTAATTTTTTCTAATTATATTTAAAGTACATCGTCTAATTGTATTTATTTTAAGTGAAATAAACCGATAAATATATTAGAGGTGTTTATTTTGAGCAAATATAAAAATATACAGTATTTAGAAACTAAAGAAGAAAATAAAACCGTGGAAGTAAATGGATATTTATTGCATAGTAAATATAAGCCTGTAAAAGAAGCTACCGACCATTTTAAAAGATCTTTTAAAGCAGGACAAGTATATGTGTTATTTGGAATTGGATTAGGTTATATAGTGGAGGTTTTAGAAAGTAACCAAGTTAAAAAAGAAAATATTATTATAATCGATCCTCTATTTCAAGAGTTGCGCAGTATGATGCAAATAGATATTTCAAATATAGATGTTTTAAGTGAAGTTAGTTCATTAAAGATAGAAAATGTTTTATCAAGTAAAATTAAAAACTATGAAAGAAATATTCAAGTGATTTGTTCACCGAATTATGACAAGTTGTTTCCTCATGAGTATAAAAGTGTTTTAGAGAATGTTAGGAATTTTCAAAAAAATAATCAAGTTTTAGAAAATACCACATATAATTTTTCTGAAATATGGCAAAAGAACTATATGTATAATTTGATGGAATTAGATAAAAGTACAAGTTTTGAAAATTTGAAAGGAAAATATACAGTCCCTATAATTGTAGCGTCTGGAGGCCCTTCTCTTAGTAAAAATTTACCTATAGTAAGAGAGTATAGAAATAAAATGATACTAGTAGCTTCTGGCTCTACTATAAATACATTGTTAACAGCAGGTATACCACCAGATTATGTAGTTAGTGTAGATGGAGGAGAAGCAAACTATGTACATTTCAAGAATATAAATCAAAAAGAAATCAAATTAATTTATAATCTTAGTAGTAACTATAAAATACAAGAAGACTGGAAAAATGAAAAATATGCTATTTTAGATTCTGGAGATTTGGAAGTACAAAAGTATATAAAAAAAGTATTTGATATAACAATTCCTTGTATTCCGGGGGGAGCTTCTGTTGCTAATTTTGCTTTCTCTTGTGCTTTAAATATGACAACAGGTCCTGTAGCTTTGATTGGTCAAGATTTAGCCTATACAAATTATGAAACTCATGCTCATAATAATAAACATTATAAAAAAATAGATGAAGAATATATGCAAGAGAGAGGCATGTTTGAAGTTGAGGGGTTTTATGGAGATAAAGTACTTACTGATAGAGCCCTTTTTTTAATGAAACAAGACTTTGAAAGATTATATACATATTTTAATGATGGGAGAGTAATTTATAATTGTACTGAAGGTGGAGCAAGAATCAAAAATATGCCACAACAATCATTTAAAAATTTTTGTGAAAAATATATGTTAGAAGAAAAAAGTATATATTTAACCGAAGAAAAAAATATAATTGATAGAAAAAAAGTCTGTAAATCTTTAGAAAAAGAATTAGAATTATTTGATAATGTTGAGAAAAATTTAAAAAAAATAGAAAAATTAATTAAAGAAAATATGACAACTTTTCTTAATAAACCAGCTATTGTTGCTAAACTAAATAGTGTGGACCAAGATATAATTAAATTAAAGCAGTCATCTATGATAAATTACATATTGGATCCTATTATTTTAAATATAATGACTAAATTTAAAGAAAAAGACAATGAAACCTGGGAAGAGAAAAACAATAGAATATATAAACAAAATAAATTTTTATATGCCAATTTATTGATAGTAATAGTAGAAACTAAAGGGTACTTACAGAAAATATTGGAGGAATTTGAGAATGAATGAATTAATTACATCATATAATAATTATATACTTAAATTATCTAAAGGATGTTTAGTTATTAGTGAATTATTAAGAGAAGAGAAATATGTTCAAGCTTTAGAA
This sequence comes from Kurthia populi, assembly GCF_042686175.1. Classification (NCBI taxonomy): domain Bacteria; kingdom Bacillati; phylum Bacillota; class Bacilli; order Caryophanales; family Caryophanaceae; genus Kurthia; species Kurthia populi. Next base: position 31,797 of record NZ_JBHUOR010000142.1, read on the forward strand.
AATATTGCTAATTTTTCAGAGGGCATAAATTGGATCATCCAAGTTCGTAAGGAGTTAAAAAATGAAATAGGTATTTTTCAACTCAATTTAAAAGAAATAGAGGGTTTTCTAAACGAGATAAATGAAGGTTTAGAGATTCAAGATTATGTATTAGTAGCAGATTTGTTTGAATATGAACTTGCAGAGTATTTTAAAAACCCTGCATTAATTGAAGGGTGAGTTTAATGTTAGAAGAAAAAGTAGTACTCGTAACCGGAGGAACAGGCTCTTTCGGTAAAAAATTTGTGCGTAAAGCATTAACATTAGGTGTTAAAAAAATTATCGTCTTTAGTCGTGATGAATTAAAGCAATATGAAATGAAACAGGAATTTACCGATGAGCGCATCCGTTTCTTTATTGGTGATGTACGCGATAAAGAACGTTTATATCGCGCTTTCGATGGTGTCGATATTGTTATTCATGCTGCAGCTATGAAGCATGTGGATGCATGTGAATACAACCCATTTGAAGCGGTGAAAACGAATATTCACGGGGCACAAAATATTATTGATGCGGCGATTGATAAAGGTGTCGAAAAGGTTATTGCGCTTTCTACAGATAAAGCGTGTAGCCCAATCAATTTATATGGTGCAACGAAATTAGCATCTGATAAATTATTTATCGCAGCAAACGCTTATGTCGGTGAAAAACATACGAAGTTTGCTGTTGTACGTTACGGCAATGTAGTCGGTAGCCGCGGCAGCGTCGTACCATTCTTCAAAAAAGTACGTGAAACGGGCGTCCTTCCTGTAACGGATGACCGCATGACACGCTTCTGGATTACGTTAGATAAAGGCGTACAGTTTGTTATTGATAACTTAGACCGTATGCATGGCGGCGAATTGTTCGTACCGAAAATTCCAAGTATGAATATTTTAGATTTAGCAAAAGCAATTGGACCGGAATGCGACATTAAAATTGTTGGGATTCGCCCAGGAGAAAAATTGCATGAGGCGATGATTACGGAAGATGATGCGCGTCATACAATCGAATTTGATGATTATTATGTCATTCAACCAGAATTCAGCTGGTGGTCTGAAGAATTTAAACAAGGTTCAAAACCATTACCAGATGATTTCCATTATGTAAGTAATGAAAATACTCAGTGGCTTACAATTGAAGAACTACGAGAATTAGTTGAAGAACTATAGGAGATGGAATTGTGGATTTTAATTACTTAGAAAAATATATTTTAACAAATGAATCTTATAACCAAGATGATTTAATAGAAATTATAAATAAAAAAGATAAAATTTATTTATACGGTGCTGGTTCAGGTGGAGCAACAACCTTGAAATGGTTAGAACAAAACAGCAAATGTGAAATTATGGGGTTTATTGATTCTGATATAAAAAAACAAGGGGAATTTCTTTCTAATAAAAGAATATTTTCTCCACAAGAAATATTAAAAGATAGTGATATTTTAATTGCTAGCACTTATCATACTGAAATTAGCAAATATTTGGAAGAAAACGGATTTTTAAATTACATTTCATTACCAATAGATTTAATTATTTGGGATAAATTTAAAACTATAAAATATTTGAATGATATAAAAGAAATCAATAAACTAAGGGAAGTATATGAAATTTTAGAAGATAGTACATCGAAAGAATTTTTTATTAGAACATTGTTATATCGTTGGTCATGGGATTCTAGTTTTATAAAACAATCAAAGTATTCTCAGTATTGTATAGAAAATATTCAAAAAAGTAATATTCATACAATAGTTGATGCTGGAGCTTTTGATGGAGATACAATCAAAGTTTTTTCTGGATTTTTCCCTTCTCTAAAAAATATATTTGCATTTGAACCTACAAAAAAGAATATATTAAAAATAATTGAATATTCATTAAATAAAAAGGATAATCTGAAAATTTTTCCTGTTGAAAAAGGTCTTTGGGATAGTGAAGAACAGTTAAGCTTTTTTGAAACAGATTCTATAGGTGGCAATAATAAAATTATTGAAGATAGTTCAAAAGAAAATGGATTAAATAAAATAAATGTCATCGATTTAGATAGTTTTTTAAAAAATAATTCTAGTTTAAAAATAGATTTAATTAAAATGGATATTGAAGGGGCAGAATATAAAGCTTTATTAGGCTCAAAAAAAACTATTTTTAAAAATAATCCTATTTTGGAAATTTGTATATACCATGATATTGACCATTACTATGATATTATATCTTTCTTAGAAAATAATTATCAGGGTGTTTATGTTTATCAAATTGGGCATCATAGTGATTGGATGATGGAGACAGTTCTATATGCAATTCCTAAAGAAAAGATTGAAAGATAATTTGAAAACTATCCTCATAACTGGGTCCACAAAAGGCATTGGAAGAGCAACGGCCATCGCTGCTGCAAAACAAGGATGGACTGTTATTCTTCATGGTCGCAATGAAGAGTGTTTGCAACAATTACAGCAGGAATTACAAATTGATTATTCCGCATCGACTTATTATGTTATGTATGACGTAAGAGATACAGCTGAGATAAAAAAGGCTTTCCTATGGATTAAAAAAAATGTAGGTCCCTTAGATGCACTTGTTAATAATGCAGGGATAATGGATGATGCGTTGTTAGGTATGCTTAAACCAGAGCAAGTAACGCAAACTTTTGATGTGAATACATATGCAGCTATCTATCATATGCAGTACGCAAGTCGTCTTATGACGAAGAATAAAAAAGGTGCCATTATTAATGTTAGTTCAATTATGGGGCGTTTTGGAAATGCCGGGCAGGTTGCATACAGTGCGAGTAAGGCTGCGTTAATCGGAGCAACTCAATCAGCCGCAAAAGAATTGGCACCATTGAATATTCGTGTCAATGCAGTAGCTCCTGGTTTTATAGAAACGGACTTAACGAATAATTTGCCTGAAGAGATTATCGAAGAAAAACTAGCAACAATTAAAATGAAACGTGCTGGAAAAGCGGAAGAAGTTGCTAATGTTATTTTATTTTTAGCATCAGATGCAGCTTCTTACGTGACAGGACAAATCATTGGAGTAGATGGCGGTATGGTTATTTAATTATATTTTCTATGATTACATCAATCATCTATAATAAGAGTTATTGAAAGTTTTAGAAAGAGGTTAAATACATGAATAATGAACAAAAGCTACGCCAAGTGTTTGCGGAAGCGTTAGAAATTAATGAGTCTCAAGTAACAAATGATTTAACATACAATACAATTCCTGAATGGGATTCGATTGCACACATGGCATTGATTGCAGAAATTGATGATCAATTTGATACGATGTTAGACACAGATGATGTATTAGATATGAGTAGTTTTGCGAAGGCAAAAGAAATTTTAGCAAAATACGATGTAATATTTTAAGTGGAGGGGTGTGGCATTGTGCTGCACTTCTTTTTTTAGGAAGGGGACTATAAATGAGCTTTTTTAATGTGACAAGTGGGGAAGTGGCTGTAATTACAGCTGAACGCACATATTCGTATAAAGAATTATTGTGTGCACCTTTTGACAATCAGCAAAAACAATTAATTTTAATTTTATGTGATGGTACATTTGAGTCCTTGTCTGCTTATGTAACAGCGATGAATAGTCAGCATGCAGTAATGTTACTAGCTTCGGACATTAATGAAGAGTTATTATCCTCTATTATTACGCAATATAAACCTGAGTGGATTGTAGGACTTCAGGGGTGGGTAGGTTATAGCAAAGAAGGGCAACGTCTAATTCGCATAGAAAAAATAAATGCAGTGATTCATGAAGATTTGGCGCTACTTTTAAGTACATCTGGCACGACAGGAAGCCAGAAGTTTGTACGTTTGTCCTATGCCAATTTACGAGCTAATGCGCAATCAATTCAGCAATATTTAGATATTGATGCACAAGAGAGAGCGATTTTAAATTTACCATTGTCCTACTCATACGGGATGTCGATTGTGAATAGCCATTTATTAGCCGGTGCTACACTTGTACTAACTAATGACAGTGTGTTACAAAAATCTTTCTGGTCGTTTATTAAGGAAGTAAAAGCTACATCACTTGCGGGTGTACCATTTACGTATCAAATGTTGCAGCGTGTCGGTTTTATCAAAATGGATTTACCTGATTTACGCGTATTGACGCAGGCTGGTGGACGCTTAAATGAAAAGTTCGTGCGCTATTTTGCAAGCTATGCTCATGAAATGAATAAACGTTTTTATGTTATGTATGGGCAAACAGAAGCCTCGCCGCGTATGTCTTATATTCCATATAATCGTGTATTAGATAAAGCAGGCTCGATTGGGATTGCAGTGCCAGATGGAAAACTTGAAGTAATAGATGATGAACTTGTTTATACAGGTGAGAATGTCATGCTTGGATATGCGGAAACGTTAGAAGATTTGGCAAAAGGTGATGAACTGCACGGTGTGCTTCATACAGGAGATACAGCTACCGTAGATGATGAGGGATACTTTACGATTACCGGACGTTTAAAACGTTTTATTAAGTTATTTGGTTTGCGTATCAATTTAGATGATGTCGAGAAAAAGCTAGAGCAGCGATTCCAGACGCCACTAGCTTGTACAGGAACAGATGATAAACTTATCATAGTAATTGAACAAGAGCAATTTAGCGATGATATTAAAAAAACAATTGAGGAATTGTATCACCTTCATAAATCAGCATATAAAGTGAAAGTATTAGATATTCCACATTTTTCAAATGGTAAAACAGATTATATGAAACTGAAGGAGTTGTGTATATGATAGAACCTTATCATCTCAAGCAGCAGGAAAAAGAACAGCAATTACTTCAGAAGTTGAATGAACTAACTTTTTGGCATACGGAACATTGCCAAGCTTATGCGCAAATGATGCATAAAAGTGAGCAGCAGTTAAAAGCAGCAACACTTGAGGATGTACCTTATTTGCCAGTTCAATTATTTAAATTGTTAGAGTTGAAATCAATTGCTGATGAAGAAGTAGTAAAAGTGTTGACATCAAGCGGTACAACAGGTCAGCAAGTATCGAAAATTTATTTAGATAAAGCAACAGCAATGGCCCAAACTAAAACGTTGGTTCAAGTGATGAAACCAATTTTAGGTGCCAAACGATTACCAATGATTATTTTAGATACAAAATCGGTGTTGAAAGATCGTCAATCATTTAGTGCGCGCGGAGCAGGTATTTTAGGTTTTGCTAATTTTGGACGTAAGCATTTTTATGCGCTAAATGACGATATGTCGCTTGATATCGAAGGTTTACAAGCTTATTTAAAAGAATATGCTGGGCAACGCATTTTATTGTTTGGTTTTACATTTATGATTTGGCAGTATGTTTTTAAAGAAGCACGTGATAAAGGTTTAGCATTAGACTTTGGTAATAGCGTTCTTATTCATGGTGGTGGCTGGAAAAAGTTAAAGGATGAAGCAGTAGATGCTCAAACATTTAACCAACTATTAAAACAGCAATTGGGCATTCAAGAAGTTCATAATTATTATGGAATGGTTGAGCAAGTGGGTTCGATTTTTGTAGAATGCAGTGAAGGACATTTACACGCACCAAGTTATGCGGATGTTATTATTCGTAATCCGATAACGTTTGAACCAGTATCAATCGGTGAACAAGGTCTTATTCAAGTAGTTAGTGAGTTACCAAAAAGTTATCCGGGGCATTCTTTATTAACCGAAGATCTAGGGACGATTCATGGTATAGATGATTGTACATGTGGTTGGAGTGGAAAATATTTCAGTGTTGCTGGCCGTATTCCTAAAGCAGAAATTCGTGGCTGCAGTGACACATTTCAAGGAGGGGTTAAAGCGTGAAGCTTTTTTGGCCTAAGCAATTAGCATTTGATCAAGCATTGCAGCAAGTAACTGCACAGCCTGTTAATCAGCCTTTTTCAAAGGATATTATCATTTTTACTCAAGCTTTGTCTAAACGTTTTTTAAAGCTACGCCATATGCCAGAAGTTGTAGCGCTTGGATATTGGTTACGACGAGCAAATGTGATGGCTATGCAAGAAGTCTTTGCTAAAGAACATGAAAAAATGATCGTGAAAGCGCGTGGTACAGTATTCCATATTGCGCCATCTAATGTTGATACAATTTTCGTCTATTCTTGGATGTTATCAATGATGGCAGGAAATCGTAATATTTTACGTATTTCCACAAAAGCAGAAGTAAACGACATGTTAAAGATTATTTTAGAGGAATTAGAAAAGCATGCTCAAATTGCAAAACAAACGTTAATTTGTACGTATGAGCATACAGAAAATGCAACAGCAGAAATTAGTGCGCAGTGCCATACACGCGTTATTTGGGGCGGAGATCAAACGATTCAAACGATTCGTCAAATACCACTATCCCCAATTGCTAATGAGCTGGCATTTGCAGATAGATTTTCATTGGCCGTACTTAATAGTGAGAGTATAGGGCAGTTAGATGAGGCATCCTTTGATCAATTACTAGAGCAGTTTTATAATGATTCTTTTTGGTTTAATCAAATGGCTTGTTCATCACCAAGATTAATTGTTTGGATAGGCAAAAAATCCGAACGTTTTTGGAAAGGCTTTGAACAAAAAATTAAGCAAAAGCAATATGAACTTATAGCTGCAACACAAGTAACTAAATATACAACAGCACTGCAACTCGCGACAGAGGACTATGTAGGAAAAGTTGTAACAGAGCCATATTTCGCGCGTGTTGCATTAGAGGAGCTACCAAATGGGGCGAGAGAACAACATTGTGGTAGTGGCTTATTTTATGAATGTGAAAGAACGACTTTAATGGATGTTGCACGGCTTGTGACGGATAAAGACCAAACATTAGCTTATTATGGATTTACATCACAACAGCTAGAACAATTAGTGCTACAAATTGATTCAAGAGGAATTGATCGGATTGTTCCTATTGGTCAGGCGCTCGATTTTGATGGTGTGTGGGATGGACAAAATTTTTTAACGTCGTTTACGAGGAAAGTAGTGGTTAAATGAAGTGGCTACAAATCAAAAAAGAACATTTACAGCAAATTTTAACGTGGCGTACTAGTGAATTTGTGACGCAATTTATGTATACAGATATTGATGATAATATGGAGAATCAATATCTGTGGTGGCAAAATATTTCAAACGATCCGAATGGACGATACTGGATTATGGAGCAAAAAGGTCAACTACTTGGTTTTGTATCCCTGACAAATATTGATTGGCATAATAAACGCGGGGAATGGAATTATTATATTGGAGAAGCTAAATATGGCATGTTAGGCGGATTCATCGGAGCGTATGTTTATAATTATGCCTTTGAGGTGTTAGGGCTTGAAAAAGTTCAAGGTGCAGTTATGGCTGAAAATGTAGGTGTTCGAAAAATTCATCAAAAATTAGGAGACCGAGAAGTAGGTTTTTATGAACAGCATGTGTTGAAAAATGATAATTGGCATGATGTTTATTTATATGAAATGACACATGAACGCTGGAATGAAGTAGGTATGAAATTCAAAAAATATAAGGCGGAGGTGGAAGAAAAGTAATGAAAACAATAGTAATTATCCAAGCTAGAATGGGTTCATCTCGTCTACCAGGGAAAATTTTAATGCCGCTAGGAAGTACAGATAATTTAACGTATGTGATAGAACGTTGTAAAAAAATTGATGGAGTTAGTAAAGTACTTGTTGCAACTTCCTCATTGTCCCAAGATGATGCAGTAGAAAAATGGTGCGAGGAGCATCAATTGTCATGCTATCGAGGCTCTGAAGAAGATGTATTAGATCGATTTATTCAGGCAGCAAAGCCATACGATCCAGACTATGTAATTCGTGTGACAGCGGATTGTCCATTTGTTGACTATGAAATGGCGAGTGATATGGTGGCATTAATGAAAAAAGAGCAAGTAGATATTATCGATTTAGAGGGCCAGCTTCCGCGAGGATTGGCAGTCGAAGTAATTTCATATAAAGCTTTGCAATATATTGATGAAAAAGGACATGAAAATCGTCACCGTGAGCATGTGACATACTATGCATATGAATTTAAAGAACAATTTACACGCGTGAGTTATGTTGCTGATGAAATGCGGAACGAACCACCATTACGTATTACATTGGATACAGTTGCAGATTATGAATTGTTATCAAAAGTTGCCAGTCATTTTGACGATGTTTTTGTATCAAGTATAGATGTGATTAAATATTTAATTGAACATCCTGAAGTAGCAAAAATTAATGCACATATTGAGCAAAAACCGGTGGTGTAGCAATGAAATTTATTATTCGAGCAGATGCTTCTAGAGAAATTGGTAGCGGTCATATTATGCGTTGTTTAACGATTGCAGACCAATTGAAAAAAAGCGGACATGATGTACAATTTTTTATGTTGCCATTACAAGGGAATCTCATAAATTATGTTCAGCAATGTGGTTATAACACAATTACGATGTGGCAAATGGCAGATGTTATTATTGTAGATCATTATCAAATTGATGCGTCAGTGGAACAAAAGTTATATGCGTATGCTAATAAAATTGTTGTAATTGATGATTTAGCGAATCGTCCACATATTTGTGATGTTTTGATTGACCAAAATATTATTGAAGATTATGCATATCGCTATGATACTCTTGTGCCAAAAACTTGTGTGAAATTACTTGGACCACAATATTTAATTATGCGTGATGAATTTGTCGAAGCTCGCCAACATCGTCGGAAACGTAATAATAACGTAAAACAATTATTAGTTTTTATGGGGGGAACAGACCCAACACACGAAACGATGAAAGTACTCGAAGCGCTTGAAAAATTTACGTTTGAAAAAGTACATGTTGTATGTGGCAATGGGAATGAACAAAAAGCGGCAATTCAATTAATTTGTGAACAACAAGGATACTGCTATCATCAACAAATTGACTATATGGCAAAATTAATGAACGAAGTCGACTTTTCAATTGGAGCAGGTGGGAGTACAACGTGGGAACGCTGTTATGTAGGTCTCCCTTCATCTAGTACAATTGTTGCCGATAATCAAACTGAGACAACTTATTTTACTGAAAAATTAGGTGCTGTTATTAATTTAGGATGGCATGAGCAAGTAACGAGCGAAACATATAAAGGTTTATTAGCATTTATTCAACAGCATCCTGAAAAATTAAGTATGCTTAGCAAGCAAGGACTACAGCTAACAGAAAGTAATGGTATATCAAATCCTTGGATAAAAGAATTATTGGAGATGAACACATGATTAAAATTGGAGACCGTTTAATCGGCAAAAACTACAGACCATTTATTATTGCGGAAATGTCAGGAAATCATAACCACTCATTAGAACGTGCCTTACATTTAGTAGAGCTTGCAGCACAAGCTGGTGCCGACGCTGTAAAATTACAAACGTATACACCAGATACGATTACATTAGATGTACATACGAATGAATTTTTTATTTCGAATGAAAAAGATTTATGGAAAGGGCAATCACTCTACAATTTGTACCAAAAAGCGTATACACCATGGGAATGGCATCAAGCCATTTTTGATAAATGTGAGGAGCTAGGATTGTTAGCATTTAGCTCTCCATTTGATGAGACAGCGGTAGATTTTTTAGAAACATTAAATGTACCAGCGTATAAAATTGCATCGTTTGAAAATGTTGATATTCCATTAATTAAAAAGGTCGCACGTACAGGAAAACCAATCATTATTTCAACAGGAATGGCAACAGCAGCAGAACTAGATGAAGCTGTACGAGCTGTTCGTGAAGAGGGTAATAATCAACTTGTGCTTTTAAAATGTACGAGCACGTACCCTGCGACACCGGAAAATTCAAACCTCGCAACGATTCCACATATGCGTGAATTGTTTGATGTAGAAATTGGTTTATCTGATCATACGATGGGAACGGGCGTATCAGTAGCAGCAGTAGCACTTGGCGCAACCGTCATTGAAAAGCATTTTACAACAGCGCGTGCTGACGGAGGCGTTGATTCAACCTTTTCAATGGAGCCACATGAGCTAAAGCAGCTTGTTGAAGATACAGAACGTGCGTGGCAAAGTATTGGACATATTCAATATGGGCCAACAGAAGCAGAGAAGCCATCGCTAAATGCTCGACGTTCATTATATGTAGGGGAAGATATGAAAGCAGGCGATGTTTTCACGAAAGAAAACTTACGCGATGTTCGCCCGGGTCTAGGATTACCTACAAAATACTATGATATTTTACTAGGGAAAACGATTAAAACAGATGCTATAAAAGGAACACCTGTTAGCTGGGAGTTAGTTTTATAATGGAAAAACGCAAAGAATTTCTACCTTACAGCACGCAATGGATTTCAGACGAGGACATCGAAGCGGTAATTGAAACGTTAAAATCACCATTTTTAACGACAGGGCCGAAAGTAAAAGAATTTGAAGAAGTAGTGGCACAGTATGTAGGAGCAAAATATGCAGTGTCATTTGCGAATGGTACAGCAGCACTTCATGGGGCCTGCTACGCAGCTGGTGTTAGCGAAGGTGATGAGGTTATTACAACGCCGATTACGTTTGCGGCAAGTGCAAACTGTGCGCGTTATATGGGAGCGAAGGTTGTCTTTGCAGATATTGACGAGCACACGTACAATATTGACCCACAGGAAATCGCACGCCATATTACACCGCAAACAAAGGCAATTATTCCGGTAGATTTCACCGGCCAGCCAGTTGATATTGATGCGATTATGGATATTGCACATGCCAATAATTTAGTCGTTATTGAGGACGGAGCGCATTCATTAGGGGCAGATTATAAGGACCGTAAAGTAGGCGCGACTGCTGATATGACAATGTTTAGCTTTCACCCAGTTAAGCCTGTAACAACAGGTGAGGGTGGTATTATTGTGACAAATAATAAGGAATTCTACGAGAAATTATTATTATTCCGTGGTCATGGGATTACACATACGCCTTATGCTGAAGAGCAAGGTGGCTGGTATTATGAGATGGTTGATTTAGGCTTTAATTATCGCATGACAGATATTCAAGCAGCCCTTGGCGTTTCGCAAATGAAAAAATTAGACAGCTTTATTAACAAACGTCAAGAACTAGCTGCATTATATACAGAGAAATTAACAATGATTGATGGTGTCACAGCACCACAACAATTAGCTAATACAAATTCTGGTTGGCATTTATATTCAGTACAGTTAAATCCTGAAACACTAGGAAAATCGCGTAAGCAAATTTTTGAAGAATTACGTGCCGCAAATATCGGCGTCCATGTCCATTATATTCCGGTGTATTGGCACCCTTATTATCAAGAGCTAGGTTATGCACGTGGCCTATGTCCGAAGGCAGAAAAATGGTATGACAATGCGTTGTCATTGCCTCTGCATCCGCAGATGAGTGAGGAAGATGTTGATATGGTGTTAAGCTATTTTAGCTAATTAAAAGAAAAGTTATAGCTTCTTCAAGCTATAGCTTTTTTTATAGAAGTGAGGAAAATGATGAATTGGCACATAGAAAAAGCTAAAAATGAGCAGAAAACAGTCAAATTAAATGACATATATCTTTACAGTAAATACAATCCACAAAGAGATGTTGAAAAGTTTATGACTACAGAAGTCGATACAACTAATAAAAAATTTATTTTAGTAGGGTTAGGACTTGGTTATCATTTAGATTATTTAGTGGAGCATTTAGAAAATATTGAAGTACAGTATATTTTATTGGATGAACAAGAAAAAGAAGTTTACTTAGAACATAATACAAAGAAATATTTACAATTGCCAAATGTTCATGCTTTTAAATCAGTTGAAGCATTTAATGAACAAGCTCAAATTATTATTCCACAATCTTTTTTACGTGCAATTGGTCATAATCACCCGTTGTTTGAATTTATTGAAGATATTAAGATTCGACAAGTATCTTATAGGCGTTTTAAAGAACAAATGATAGAAAATTTTAGTGAAAATATCAAATTATTTACGCCGCTTTTAAAAATAACTACATCTAAAAAAGCAGCACTCGTAGCGTCAGGACCTTCTTTAAATAACACAATTTCTTGGTTGCAAAAACATCAACAAGAATTCGATATTTATTGTGTTGGGTCAGCCTTAAAGGTGTTATTAGCGCATCAAATTATGCCAACTGCTGTTTTTATGACAGATGCACAACCTACGATGTTGGAACAAATCGATATGAGATATAACGGCATCCTCTATTTTTTAAGCACAGCAAATTACCAAGCTGTTAGTGAACACCCAGGAGAAAAACAAATACTATTTCAAAAAGGGTTTACTCGTGCCGAAAAATTTGCCAAACAGTACGAACAGCCTCTATTTGAAACAGGTGGCTCTGTTGCAACAACAACTTTTTCGTATATCGAATGGCTTGGCTATAAAGAATTATATTTATTTGGACAAGATTTAGGGTTTAGCGAAATGCAAACACATGCGATGGGTTCTACATCGGGAAAAGAAATTAAAAAATACAATCAATTGTTAGATGTAGTGGCAAATGATCATACCATTATTCGTACGACGCCTAATTTATTAAGTTATAAACGTTGGTTTGATCAGGCATTTAGCAAAACAACGATGAAAATATTCAATACTTCAGAAAAGGGTGCAAAATTAAAAAACACAACTTTTTTTGATACAACATTAAAATCGTAAAGAATTCTACATATTCATTTAATAAATCCGATATAAAAAGAAAGCTTTCAAAATAGAGGAGGTGCACAGATGAAAGTATCAACAACACCTAGTGAAGTCGTAAAACCTATAGAAAAAATGCGGGCTACATTAAATTTTACAACTTCTAAGCAAGATAACATCAGACAATCAGAAAAGAACATCTCTGAAATGACCGATGAAAATGGCAATCCAACAGAACAAGCGTATCAAACAGCGGTAAATAAAATGAATGAATTTATGGAGCATACGCAACGAAATTCTAAATTTATTTTTCACAGTGATTTAGAACGCTATTATGTTGAGTTAGTAGATGCAGAATCCCAAGAAGTTGTAAAAGAAATTCCACCAAAGGAATTATTAGATGCGTATTATGAAATGCAAAAACTAGCAGGAAAGATTTTTGATACACAAGCATAGTGAGGAGGAACAATAATGTCACCAGTAAATAATGCAACAAGTTCACAATTAGCGTATTCTTATTTACAATCAAAGAATAAAATTAGTGGTTTAGTATCTGGAATGGATATCGAATCTATTATGGAAAAATTAATGAAAGCTGAAAGTTCTCAAATGGAGAAGCTTCAGCAACAAAAACAAAAATATGAATGGCGTCGAGATGCATATAGAGAAGTAAATACAACTTTAGAAACTTTCAGAAGTAATACTTTTGACAATTTTGGCCTTTCAAAGAATTGGAATATAAGAAATGTTTCAAATAGTAGCCCTTCTAGTGTAAATATATCTGCTGGAAATGATGCTACGGGGAATTTAACAATTAGCAAAGCAGAAAAAGCGCAGGCTGCACAGAGTGTATCTAAAGAAAATACTAATATTTCAGGCTCTACTAAAATTAGCGATTTATTAGGTGTGGCTGAAGGTAGCTTTAATATGTCGTCAGTAGGAGAAAAAGGTACTTTATCTAATGTGGCAGAAGTAAAATATACATCCGAAGATACTGTAGATAGTTTGGTTGCCAAAATCAATTCTTCTAAAGCTGGAGTCACAGCCATTTTTGCAAATGGCAAATTTTCAATAACTGCAAATAACACCGGAAGAGCAACAGATTCAGCAGCAGATATAGCAGTAGTCGGAGATAACAATCAATTATTTGAAAAACTAGGATTTACAACAAATGGAGCAACAGATTTTGGTCTAGCACAGGGTAAAAACGCAACTGCAACTATTAATGGAGTTGATATATCTAGTAACACTAATAAATTTAATGTAGCAGGGTACAATTTAGAACTAACTGCTAATATTTCATCAGATGTCACAATTTCTTCAACAGCAGATACTGATGGAGCTGTTAAGAAAGTAAAGGATTTTATCACGACATATAATGATTTAATTAAAACATTAAATGAGAAAACTACAGAGAAAAAAAACATAGGGTATGAGCCTTTGACAGATGCACAAAAAGCTGAAATGTCAGAAAAAGAGATTGAAAAATGGGAAGAAACTGCAAAAAAAGGTCTTTTAAAAGGTGATTCAAATTTAAGGAATGTATTGTCTGACCTAAGATCCACTCTATATTCTACTGATAAAGATAAACTTACGCTTGCATCAATTGGAGTTTCTACTACTTCGACATATACGGATGGTGGACAATTACAATTAGATGAGGAAAAATTAAAAGCTGCATTAGAAAAAGATCCAGATATTTTATCTAAAGTATTTACAGGAGATACTGGTGTAATTTCTACTATGCGTGATTCATCTAAACAAGCTATTGATAATATTAAAAATGTAGCAGGGTCTACTTTATCTACCTCTGAAAAAACGTATTCAATTGGTAGGGATATTTCTAATTTGACAGACAAAATAGAAAATTGGAAAGATCGTCTTAAAGGTATCGAGGATCGTTACTGGAAACAGTTCTCTGCAATGGAAACTGCGATTCAAAAAGCCAATAGTCAATCGTCTATCTTTATGCAAGGCTAATAATTAAGTGTTATTTAAAAGGAGTTGTTTAGTTTGTCAGTACAAAATGCATACAATGCATATAAACAAAATAGTGTTACGACCGCGTCCCCAGGTGAACTGACACTAATGCTTTATAATGGATGTATTAAATTTATCCATCAAGCAAAGAAGGCGATTGAAGTAAAAGATATTGAAGCGCGCAATAAATATGTTCAAAAGGCACAAGCAATTTTGAATGAATTGATGTCTACATTAAATATGGATATTCCGATTTCAAAAGAAATGTTCAATTTATATGACTATATGTATCATCAATTAACACAGGCAAATATTAATAATGATGTCGCAATTTTAGACGAAGTAGAAGGTTTGGTAGTCGAGTTCCGCGATACATGGAAGCAAGTGATTCAAATGAATCGCCAAAAACAATATACAGGAAATCAAGTGTAATGGATTTGATGAAGCAGCTTCTTTTATTATCTGAAAAACTTTATTCGTTTTTAGGGAAAGAGCCAGAGGATAAAGAGGATAAGCGCGATGAATACATTGAATTCGTCGATAAACTGCTAGATGCGCGAGGTCAAACAATTGATCAGCTGAAGGCGATGCCAAATAATCCGATTATCGGGCATGAATATGAGGCGCAGCTACGAGCACTTGATAAAGGGATTATCGAGCGATTGGAAACCTTTAAGAAGCAAATTGCGACCGATATGCAAAATCTGCAGAAGTCTAAAAAATCAGAAGTGCAGTACCATAATCCATATGGTGCGGTAAGTACGATGGATGGTACGTATTACGATAAAAAGAAATAATACAAAAAATGAGAGATGGCCTTAAAGACCATCCCTCATTTTTAGTTTAAATACGAATCATCATCGTTATTTGTGATAGTATTGACGCGTGATTTTGTTGGAGAATATTTGAAATTATGGATTTATATGATGAGTTATGAGAAAGAGATTTATTATATTTTTGAATAATGTATATCGCATCTTCTAAGAGTGATTCGGAGTTTGATAGATAACCGCTAATAAATATACGCAGCATAGCAAAATCTACACAAATACTTGTAAAACCATCAATTATGTGTTGAGGGTTCGCTTGCTTTATTTTTTCAAAAACAGCATTGACTAGATAATTTTCTAAAATAAAAGCGTATTTAGATATGAACGGGATATAATTTTTACTTAATGCTAACTTGAATTCTTCAATAGATTCATTTAAAAAATTATTATCATTTAATTTTAAATTATTTTTGATAACCGTTGTCAAATCATTAAATTCTTTTGAGGATTTATAGTTTAAAATTGAAAGTGAAAATTGTAATTGTTTGTCATATTGTATATGAATGTTCTTGAAAAGCGATTGTAAATCATCCATTTTTAAATAAGTATTATATTTTTGAACTAATGGCTCGATAGTTTGAGCATTTAACGATTTTAATTCAATATATTTTTGTAAAAACATCGCTATAATTAATAATCTTGTTTCAAGTGAATGCTTTCGATTTTGCAATGTATCAATCATAAAGATACGAACTTTCCAAAATAACTCATTTTCTTCAATAGATTGAGTGAAATTTGTTAAAGAAGGAATGTGTTCGATACCTTCTTCTTCTATAAAATCCAATCCTTCGGGACGATTTAAAATAATACGAGCAGCTTCTGGGCAAGATAATGTTAACGTTTTTTCAAAAATATTGTTAATTGTTGCGATTTCACGCGGATAGACAGTACAAGTATGACAAAGCGCTTCTGCACCTAATATATTTTGAATGCTACATAATCCATCTTTGGTT
This sequence comes from Kurthia populi, assembly GCF_042686175.1. Taxonomy (NCBI): domain Bacteria; kingdom Bacillati; phylum Bacillota; class Bacilli; order Caryophanales; family Caryophanaceae; genus Kurthia; species Kurthia populi. The sequence continues at coordinate 48,174 of NZ_JBHUOR010000142.1, forward strand.
AACATAGTGCAAGCGTTGTTATCATCCATTTTAAATTGGCCGTAATTAAATTCATTGACGTCTGCAGAACGGTTACGTTTAATATTTTTTTGTAGTTCTTTTTTTATGTTTAGATTACTTTCTTTTTTATATTTTTTAAATGTTTTTTGATCAATATCAATCCGCCAGCCAGCACAGCATGTATCTTCACAGGCACCGCCAATGCACTGGAATTCATTAAAGTAAGTAGGAATTAACCGTCTTTGTAATTGTTCTTTCATAGAGAAGCTCCTTATAAAATATATTTCTGTTTATATCGACATAGATGTAAGAGGCTTTAGCTTGTGAGCTAGGGTCTCTTTTTCCTTCTCTCCCTTTATTTCTCGCAAATCTTACCGATACAAACCATATACCAAGAAAACGAATACTCAAAGAATAGAACAAGCGAGAGAACGAAAGGGAGGATTTCCGAGTGCATAAGAAAATTTTAACGGCGAGTCTTGCGGTTGCGCTGACAGTGCCAGTTTGGCTAACATCGGCTTTTCCAAACGGAAGTCAGGTCGCACAGGCGGCAACGAAGAAACCAACAAAAAAAGCGAAAGCGGTCATTGATAAGATTAAGGCGATTGATTCGAAAAAGACAAATTATATCGCAAAAACGCGTGCGGCGAACAATGCGTATAAAAAATTATCGACAGCAGATAAAAAGTTAGTCAGTAATTATAGTACGCTGAAAAAACATGTGGCTAAAATTGCGCCACTTGAGAAAAAAATCAAGGCTTTAACAGCACAAGTCAATTCGATTACGACGAAAAACTATTTGACGCAAGCGCCGAAAGCACAAAAAACGTATGATGCGATGACGAGCATTACAAAGGCAGCAGTTCCTACAACAACATTGAAGAGATTGCAAAAGTATTCAAATCCAGCGCAAGCGAAAGCATCGTATAAAAATGTTGTTAACTTATTATCGACAATTACAACGGATCCAGATGGCGAATCGATTGTCGTAGATATTAGCAAAGACGGCATGATTTTAGATGCGAATGGTGAGTTGGATAAAACCTATACATCGAATAAAACATTGGCAGCAAAGCAGTTGCAGTCATTTTTAGCGGACTATAAAAAAATGGATGATTTCCAAAAGAGTTTATTTGATGCGGACGAAATTGCGAAAATCAACGAGTATTTAAAAGATGAAGACAAAATCAATCAATCAGTGGAATTGGCGAAATTATATGAGGCGTTAAATCCGACGAATAAAAATTTTGATAGTAAATCATTTGAATTAATGATGGCCTATCATGATTTTAGTGTGCTTTATCCGAAAGAAACGATTGACGGAAAACTGACACAACGCTATATCGATCCGTATTATGTCGAGGCAATGGATATCATTTACGAAAAGTATCGCGATACGCATGCGAAGCTCACGGCCTATAATCAAGCGCTTGAAGTATTAGAAGATACACCAAATGTGAGACTTGCGACGATTAAAGCGGCAGAGGACGCGTATAAAGCATCGACTAAGTTAAGCCAAGGAATTCAACTCTCGAAATACCTTGAGAAGGATTTTGTGAAGCTTTACGAAGCCTACGCGGAAATACCTGAACTACTGCGCACATTAAATCGTGCGGAAGCCTATGATTCAATTAATTGGGATCCGAATGAAAAGGTAGCTGCGAACCAAAAAAATATTCAGCTTGAAAAGCATCGCGAGACAATCGCTGAAGCACAAAAGCAATATAAAAAATTAGGTGAGGATCAACAAAAATTTGTCGATGCCCTAACCGCTGGAACAATCGAACAGTCATCGGTATTGCCAAGCCCGGTAACATTAGTGAACCCGTACGGCTTTACAAAAGCAGAGTCGGAAAAAATCGCGTTAAACCGTAGCTTTTTCCCAGAAGAAACCCAAATTAAAGATGCCGAAAAGCTTGATAAAACATATGTCAAAGCAGTTGATAAAAATGACTTACAAGCATTAATTGATTCATCGGTCGATTTCGGGAAAGCACTTCCTGAAGTGAAGAAATATACGATTTTCGGCAAAGAGATGGCCTCTGTACAAGAAACGTATAAAGACCAAATTGCCGATATTAATAAGTTTAAAGAGCAAGTGGCGTTACTGAATCAGGGGAAAACTGCGACAATTACAGTGCCTGATGCGAATAAACCGAATGAATTAAAAATTGATAATAAAAAAGATATTATAACGGCGGCGGATGTTGATGCAGCGCTTGAAGCACTGCGAAGCGCATATAAGGCACTTGAGGCGAAAAAGGCCGCGAATCCTGGTAAGCCAGCAGCTATGGATATGCTGCCAAAAGAGCTTGTGAAGGATTATGAGCTGTATATGACGATGCCACAGCTGATTCGTGAGGGTCAAACGTTATCGGATGAATTAGTGAAGAAGCCATATCAACCAGGTACAGCAGAGTTGAAGGTAGAAGAGAAGGATTTCAAATACAATACAGGTGATGAGGAGCGTATTGTGGCGTTTGGTAAGGCATACAATGCGTTAACTGAGCCACAGCGTCTACTTGTCGATAAAGCAGTTATCATGGATCAAGCGAATCGAAATGATAATGAAAAGACGCCAATCGCCCGTATATGGGGAACGGAATATACGCTTGTAGCGAATGCAATTAAAATTGATGCGGCGATTTTGAAGTTGGATACGGGAAGTAAGTCGTTCGCTGCAGATGTGAAAAAGGTGTACAACCAATACAAATCTGCCTCACCAAAAGTGAAAAAGTATGTTATTAACCAGGAGCGCTTGCATTGGTTTAATGGGCTTGTGTCCAAAACATCGGGCAATTATCCACAGGCAATCGCGAATAAATTTACAGAGTTAGTTGGTAAGTTAAATACGAAGAGTGCGGTTGATACAGCGACAAATGGAGCGACACCGGTCATTACGGCGGTGGATTATTATCATACGATGATTGAGCATGATACGAGCACCCAAAGTATTATCGAAAAATCGGTCATGAAGAAATACGAATCCTATGTAGAGGCGTATGAGGTTGTAAATTTACTAGCGGCAACTGATATTGAGCATCCGACAACACAGGATATTAAAAATATTCAGGACGCCATTAAAATTTACGATAAGATGTCGGTTGGACCGAAAAATGCAGTGATGAATTCATTCAAACCAGTAGGAGGCGCTGAAACACCACAGGCGAAAGTGCTTGGGAAAGTGGATGAAATCAAAACAGCTACAGAAATCGATAAGGCCTATCAAAAATTAAAGCCATCTTCCGCTACGTACCAAGTGGATATGATTAAACTGTATACGACGTTTATCAATGCATCGCCAACCGTGCGTAAATATGTGGCGGCGGCAGAAGATTTAAAAGCGATTGAAACGACGTATAAAAAAGAATACGAGGCAGCACTCGCATTTATTGCAGAAATCGATAAAATCACAGGCGCAAGCAATATTGGCGAAGTGAATGATTTAAAAGATTATTATGAGAAAAATGTTCAAAAATCAGAGATCATTCAAGCGTTTGTGCCAAAGGGAAAAATGACAGAGTACAATAAATTAATGGTGCTAATTCAAATCCAGGATGTCGCGCGCTATCAGCATTTCTATAAATACTGGTGTAGCACAGACGATATTTTATCGTATGACTACTTATATGTGGATTTATCCCATGAGGATTTATTGAAGGTGTTAAAAGCATATAACACACTCGATACGGAACAAAAAGGAATCCTTACTTCAAGTAAGCATCGTGCAGACAGTGAAACAACAACGTCTTGCTATCTGCCAAACAAGCAAGAAGAGCGAGAAGTAATACGTGATGTATCCTTCTTAGCGAGTGCAGCATTTTTAGATGAAGCATCAAAAATTGATAAGATGTATGAGGCATTAAAGCCGAGCAGCAAGGATTATTTAGAAAAAGTAATGGAATTGATTAAGACGTATGATGAAGCGGAGCCGGCAACGAAAGCATTCGTGAAGCATGCAGATGACATCGAAGCCTTAAAGGAGAAATATAAAACGGAGATTCAAGATTTAGCGAACTTTGAAAAAGCCGTTAAAGACTTATCCGTTGATAGCACAATTATGAACACAGGCGGCGCAACAGTGTATGCGGAGCAAACGGTACAAAGCGTCTATAATCGCTATAATCGTTTATCGGATTACGTTCAAAGTGTGGTCGCAGATGACATTATGAAGAAATATGAGCAGTTTGTATTGTTGCTTGATTTTTCTGTGCCAACACTGCGTGATGCAAATGATGTCGCAGTGATTGAACGTACGGTAACGACTTCTGCGGTGACGACGAAAAAGGTTACGTATACGTTGAAGGCAGAACGATTAAATCAACAAACTGTGCCACAGGATAAAGTGTTTGCTTTAGGTGTGGCAAATGATGTTTTAACGGTTGTGGCGCCTGCTAAGCCGACTGGTGCGATTATCGGTACACCGTACACATTAGCTGAAATGGAAGATTTGAAAAATGCAGTGACCGCGTACGGCAAGCTTGGGAATGTTCAAAAAACGATGGTGAAAAATTTAGAAACAACAGCAACAACTGATTTTGAAAAATCACTGAAAATCTTACCGTTTTATGTGGATCAAAAGAAATATATCGATGAAGCACAGAAGATGGAAGATTTATATGCGAAGTTTGTGACGCAATATACGGACATTCCTTACGGCGATGATCCGTCAGACCCGCGTCCACCACTTGTAGATAAAGAAGCGAAGAAATATGCAGAGGCATTAAAGGCATTAGTATTCGCCTATGATGGCTTATCGAACAATGCGCGCTGGTATTTACGCAGTGCAGATAAGATGATGGAGCAAAAACGTTATTTTGAGAAGCTGTATAGTGGGACGAAGCTAAGCGGCGACGCACTAACGCCAGCCACTGCTGCCAATGTACAAGAATTTGAAAAGGCAGTAGCGGCGCTAAGTTCGAAATCAACATTAGCTGTTGTCAATCCAATTGGTGTCAATTTAAACGATATTGCAGATGATATTTCAAACGTAGTGGCGATGTATAATAAATTATCAGATTATCAAAAAGCATGGTTAGATAGTAAAGTACTGGCACGTTATAATGAATTCTTGCCACTAATAGCGATTCGAGAAAATCTTTATAAATTACCACTCTTTGATGGCACGAAAGAATTAACAGCGCTAGATGATGAGGAGGCAGCAATTTTATCGGAAACGTTGAAGCTGCATAAAGCGTTAAAGGGCGATGCTAAGACAATTTTTGATAATACGAGCCTACCGAATAAAGAATATTTATCTGATGAGTACAATATTGCACAGGCTGAGGCAGTAGATAAGGTGATTGACTCAGTCAAAGAAGGTAGCTCATTTTTCAAACAATTTGTAAAAGCACAAAAAGCGTATGATGCTTTAACGAAGCAACAGCAAGAATATGTGAAAAATCGTAAAATGCTTACGAAGTATTATAAAAAAGTAGATAAGGTGCAGTATAAGTATGATTTCAACGGTAAGGCACCAAGATCCTTTGAAAATAAATCGAATTCGCCTAATAAACTGAGCACGTATAATCCATACGAAATGATTATCATGCTAGAAGAATTGGTGCTATATTTAGATGAAAATCAAGCGAGTATAAAAGAAGACTATTTAAAAGACGCCATCGACATGGCGAACATCCGTAACGGCCTAAATAAAATGGTTAAAATTAATGGTGTTTCGTTAAAACCATTAAACGCAGCGGATACGAAGGCGCAAACACGCTACCATTATTACTACAAGGTATTTGATATGAAAAACCAATTGAAAAACTTCAAAAAGGTTTTCCCTAAATAAAGAAAAGGCAGTTCCATTTTTTGTGGAACTGTTTTTTTAATATATTTTATTAGTTATAAATGACAAAAAACGAACAGAAAGTTTTATGTTATTTAATTCATATATTATAAAAGGTATAATAAAGGGTATGAAAAAGGGACTATAAACTTACTGAATTGATGAGTGAAGGGAGGCGTAGTGTTGCAGATAGAGGGTTTTTGCAACGCGTCTACTATGGAATATAAACGTAAGGAATCATTTCGACATAAATTGGTTTATCCAATTCAATTGGTGTGCCTTGTGAAGCACCCAGACCGTGATGCGGCATTAGAGGCGCACGGGGAAATTATTGATATTAGTCCGCGTGGCTTGCGCATTGGCTTTGAGTGCGCTTTACCGAAGGATGTGGATGAATGCACGCTAATCCTGCGTTTCGTCATTCATGAGCGCACGTTTGATGTGTCAGGCGAGACGGTCTGGAACCGTCCTAATAGTGTCGGGGCGTATACATATGGCGTACGTCTAACTATTGATGATCGGATGCAAGAAAGCATTATTGAAGATTTGAAACTGCGTCGTAAGCAGGAAGTCGCAAACAATAAAGAGAAGAAAAAAGCCTAATTACGATTGTGAAAAATCGCGTATTTTGACACGAAAAGCGTTCTTTTTCCTATATTTAAAAAATATTTTGAAAAATATTTTAAATATTTTAACGTTTAAGAAGGACTTTGCAGGGGAACTGTAGAATATAGCATTATAACAACCGTAAATAGTACGGGGGCTACGTCTACCCAACATTGATTTGTATGATAAAGTCACAGGTAGACATCCATCAATTATTCTACATGATGGAGTTCAAAAAGGAGGAGTTTACATGCTAACATTTAACATTCGTGGTGAAAACATTGAGGTAACTCCAGCAATTCGCGAGTACGTTGAGAGTAAAATTTCTAAATTAGAACGCTACTTTAACAACGATATGGACGCAACAGCTAACGTTAACTTAAAAATCTACAACGACAAACGTACAAAAGTCGAAGTGACGATTCCTATGAAGCGCTTAACATTACGTGCTGAGGAACGTAACGATGATTTATATGCCGGTGTCGATGCAATCGTAGATAAGTTAGAGCGTCAAATTCGCAAACACAAAACGAAAGTCAATCGTAAGTTCCGTGATCGCGAGGGTGTTGGTCTATACTTCGCCACTGCACCAGCAACAGAAACAGGCGCACCTGCTGTAGAAGAGGCTGAGGACGAATTACAAATTGTCCGCACGAAACAATTCTCATTAAAACCAATGGATGATGAGGAAGCAATCCTTCAAATGAACCTACTAGGTCATGACTTCTACATCTTCACAGATGCAGAGACAGACGAAACAAATATCGTCTACCGTCGTAAAGATGGAAAATACGGTCTAATCGAAACTAACTAACTTTAACCTTTCAAAATAGCCTGAAGCTTTTGCTTTAGGCTATTTTTTATGTGTTTTTTTATCGGATTCGGGAATTTAGTAGAAAAAGGGGGTTGGTGTGATGGATTATATTTTAATTGGTAATAGTGGGCATGCGCGTGTGATTCGTGATTGTATCGAAGCGAGTGGTGACCGAATTTTTGCAATTCTTGATGATAAGGATGCGATTCCGTCAATGGATGGTGATATTTTTAGAGGGCCGCTTAGCGAGGTAGGACGACTGTTAGAAATTGATCATCGGCGCGTCATTTTAGCTTATAGCGATAATGGTGTGCGCAAGCAACTCGTCGATTATTTGAAGCTTCCTGATGAGAAGTATGGCATTGTCATTCATCCGAAGGCAGTTGTCAGCCATTATAGTGAGATTGGCGCGGGCTCGGTCGTGCTGCCTGGAGCAGTCGTAAACTCGGGCGCGGTCATTGGCAAGCATTGTATTTTGAACTCGCAGTCGGTTGTTGAGCATGAGAGTTTGTTACAAGATTATGTCCATGTGTCAACGGGCGCATCGATTACACGCGAGGTCGTTGTCGAAACAGGTGCTAGCCTTGGGGCAAATAGTACCATTATTCCAAATCGTAAAATTGGTGAGTGGTCGATTGTTGGTGCGGGCTCTGCGGTGATTGCGGATCTGCCACCGGGGTGTACAGCAGTCGGTTGTCCGGCGAAAATCTTAGAAAAAGAAGGTTAAATGAAGCTGATTCTTCCAAAGTTCGTAATTTTTTGGAAGAATCAGCTCTTTTCATTGCTACAATTCCATTTTTTCATTACAATAAAATATGGCGATGTATAATGATTTATACAATTTAGAGGGAATTCAGGATGATAATAATTCAATAAATCTGTTACTTTTGTATCGAGTAGCAGAATGAGGATTAAGACTATATAGGATGTGAACATAAATGCTTGGCATTTTAAATAAAATTTTTGATCCGAATAAACGTGAACTAAAACACTTAAACAAAGTGGCGGATCAGGTAGAGGCACTTGCTGACAAATTTGCAGCAATGTCGGATGATCAATTAAAACAAAACTCAGAAGACTATAAACAACGTATTGCAAATGGGGAGGACTTAGATAAAATTCGTCCAGAAGCATTTGCGAATATTCGCGAAGCGGCGAAACGCGTATTAGGCTTATATCCATACCGCGTACAAATCATGGGTGGTTCTACACTTCATGAGGGGAATATCGCAGAAATGAAAACCGGTGAAGGTAAAACGTTAACGGGGACATTACCTGTGTATTTAAACGCGCTTACTGGGAAAGGCGTACACGTTGTAACGGTCAATGAATACTTAGCAGAACGTGATGCGGAAACAATGCGTCCACTGTATGAGTTCCTTGGCTTAACAGTCGGCTTGAACCTAAGCAGCATGTCAAAAGATGAAAAGCGCGAGGCGTATGCATGTGATATCACATACAGCACAAATAATGAGCTGGGCTTTGACTATTTACGTGACAATATGGTGCTTTATAAAGAAGAGCGCGTACAGCGTCCACTTTACTATGCCGTAATCGATGAAACCGATTCAGCGTTAATCGATGAAGCGCGTACACCACTTATCATCTCTGGACAAGCGAACAAATCAGCAGCACTTTACAAGCAATCGAATGCGTTTGTGCGCACGTTAAAACAAGCAAAAGGTACAAAAAATAAAGAAGGCAAAATGGAGTACGGTGAAGGCGACTACACATACGACATTGAAACAAAGGCGACAGCTCTTACTGAAGCAGGTATGGAGAAAGCAGAACGTGCCTTCAATATCGATAACTTATTCGATTTATCACATGTCCAGTTATTACATGCGATTAACCAATCATTAAAAGCGCATGCAGCAATGCACTTAGATGTGGATTATGTTGTACAAGACGGCGAAATCATGATCGTTGATGGTTTCACGGGTCGTATTATGAATGGACGTCGTTACTCTGATGGCTTACACCAAGCAATCGAGGCAAAAGAGGGCGTTGATATTCAAAATGAATCAATGACAATGGCGACAATTACTTTCCAAAACTTCTTCCGTATGTATGAAAAACTGTCTGGTATGACAGGTACAGCGAAAACAGAAGAAGAGGAATTCCGTAACATTTACAATATGAATGTTGTCGTTATTCCAACAAATAAACCAATTGCGCGTGATGACCGTCCGGACTTAATCTACGCAACAATGCAAGGGAAATTCGTTTCGGTGGCGAATGAAATCGCAGAGCGTCATCACAAAGGCCAACCTGTGCTTGTTGGTACGGTTGCCATTGAAACATCTGAATTATTATCAGAGCTACTTCGTAAACGTGGCATTCCACATGAAGTATTAAATGCGAAACATAACGAGCGCGAGGCAGAAATCGTTGCACTGGCTGGCCAACGCGGCGCGGTAACAATCGCGACAAATATGGCTGGTCGTGGTACCGATATCAAGCTTGGTGAGGGTGTACTTGAACTTGGCGGTTTAGCTGTCATAGGTACAGAGCGTCATGAATCTCGTCGTATCGATAACCAATTACGTGGTCGTGCTGGTCGTCAAGGTGACCCAGGTGTATCTCAATTCTACCTATCACTTGAAGATGACTTAATGAAACGTTTCGGTTCAGACAGCATGAAAGCGATGATGACGCGTCTAGGTATGGACGATTCACAGCCTATCCAATCAGGTATGGTTTCAAAAGCGGTTGAATCTGCACAAAAACGTGTTGAGGGGAATAACTTCGATGCACGTAAACGTTTATTACAATATGATGATGTCTCACGTCAACAACGTGAAATCATTTACAAAGAGCGCTACGAAGTATTGGAAACAGAAGATATGCGTCACTTAGTAGAATCAATGATTGATGATGTATTAGTATCAACTATTCAATCATTCACAGTCGCTGAAAATCCAGATGACTGGAACTACGAGTCAATGCTTACATTCTTAAATACAAACTTACTACGCGATGATTCGGTGACAATTGATGATTTACATGGTAAAACATCAGATGAAATCATCGACATGGTACGTGCGCTTGTAAAAGAGCAATACGACGAAAAAGAAGCGGAAATGACACCAGAACGTATGCGTGAATTTGAAAAAGTTATTTTACTTCGCGCGATTGATTCAAAATGGATCGACCACATCGATGCAATGGAACAATTACGTCAAGGGATTCATTTACGTGCGTATGCGCAAACAGATCCACTTCACGAATACGAGCAAGAGGGCTTCCGTATGTTCAACTTAATGCTTGAAGCAATCAAGGAAGATGTTGCACGTTTCGCAATGAAAGCGGAAATTCGCTCGAACTTAGAGCGTGAAGAAGTAGCGAAAGGGCAAGCGGTGAATCCGAAAGAGGAAAGCCAAGGCAAAAAGAAAAAACGTCAGCCTGTTCGCAAAAAACAAGAAATCGGCCGCAATGATTTATGCCCATGTGGTAGCGGTAAAAAATATAAAAACTGTCACGGTGCAGTTGAAGAATAAGAGATCGTCGGAAATAGGGCTGTGAGTTCCATTGATCACAGTCCTATTTGTGATTTTACAAACGGGAGGACAACGACATGCTAGAATTATCAGATATACGAAATGCGCTAGATGCCACTGCAACAAAAATTGAAGACTTTAGGGGGTCTCTTTGACTTAGAAAACAAAGAGTTCCGTATTCAAGAAATGGATGAAATTATGTTGGACCCATCCTTTTGGGATGACCAACAAAAAGCGCAAGCTATTATTAACGAATCAAAGGGCTTAAAGGAAGTAGTGAATGAATTTTACTCACTTGAATCTGACCAGGAAGAGTTAGAGATGACCTTGGAATTATTAAAGGAGGAGCCAGATGAGGAGCTATTAGCTGAAGCTGGTGAATCCCTTGATACCTTCAAAAATCGTGTGGATGAATTTGAACTACAAATGCTTTTAAGTGATCCATATGATAAAAATAATGCGATTTTAGAATTACATCCAGGTGCTGGTGGTACAGAGTCTCAGGACTGGGGAACGATGCTACTGCGCATGTATACGCGCTGGGCAGAGCAGCATGATTTTAAAGTGGAAACATTGGATTATTTGCCGGGCGATGAGGCGGGACTGAAATCTGTAACGCTCGCAATCCGTGGACATAATGCATACGGCTATTTAAAAGCAGAAAAAGGCGTGCATCGTCTTGTACGTATTTCGCCGTTTGATTCAGCAGGTCGTCGTCATACGTCATTCGTGTCATGTGATGTGATGCCAGAATTTACAGATGAAGTGGTCGTGGATATTCGTACGGAAGATTTGAAAATTGATACTTACCGTGCATCAGGTGCCGGTGGTCAGCATATTAACAAAACAGAATCAGCTGTGCGTATTACACATATTCCAACAAATACAGTTGTCTCTTGTCAGGCAGAGCGCTCACAAATTAAAAACCGCGCGAAAGCAATGAGTATGCTGCAGGCGAAATTGTATCAATTGAAGCTAGAAGAAAAACAAGAGCATCTTGATGAAATTCGTGGCGAACAAAAAGAAATTGGCTGGTCAAGTCAAATTCGCTCGTATGTCTTCCACCCATATTCGATGGTGAAAGATCATCGTACAAATGTGGAGACAGGGAATGTACAAGCGGTAATGGATGGCGACATCGACCAATTTATTAATGCATATTTACGTATGCAAATGGCTTAACTAGTAGTAAAAAGGCTTGGAACGAACTAGGTTCCAAGCCTTTTTTCATTGGTCGACGGGCAGTAGCATATGAAGCGCTACTTCACCGTAAAATAATGGGGAGTACATCGAATTGAGTTGTTCAAAGTTTAACGTTCGAAAGTATTTGTCGATGGCATGAGCATGTGAAATTTGTGTACGTAAGCTGTGATAAGAGAGATTGAGGGTATGTGTTTCGCCGTTGGAGAGCTGAATGTCACATTCATTGAAGATGGCCGGGGTATAGTTTTGAATGGCATCAAAGACGACCCATTGTGTGTGACTATTGGAAGGAGATGCCGTTGGAATTAAAATCATCGGCTGCACGGCACCTAAACCGATGGGCAGCTTTTTCGTTCCTTTTGTAATTTCTTTCGATAATAAAGTAGAGGACTGAATGGATGTACCGTATAGCGCACAGGCACGGGATACGACACGTTTGACAGAGGCGTGCACGACATATTTTCGGTGACGCTCATGCACCACGGTACAGCGCTGACCTTTCCAGAGACGAGGTTCGAGTAACATTAAGTCTTTTGACACAGTGTAATGTTGTAACTCCATAATTTTTAAATTCATTATGAGCAAAACTCCTTCCTTCTACGAGCTAATTCAATTATATACGGGAAATGGTAACGTTTTCAATACTATATATTTATGTTTTTTACATAAAATACCTTATATTTATACGAAATATTCAGAAATTTTATGTTGAAATGTGAATGTCAGATGGTATATAATGAAAAAAAGGTATAGAGGTGATGACATATGGAATACCGTTCTATTAAATCAAACGATTCAAATCACTTAGGCCAGGGGTTGCAAGGTAAGGAATTACTGAACGACATTTACTTAGATTTATTTTTAAACCATGTACATGCAGATCAATACGAGGAATACTATATGCAGAAAATCGATGACGCATTAGATGCTCGTGATGAGGAACTGTTTATGCAATTAACAACTGAATTAAATGCGCTACGTGCGTCCGTATAAATAATAAAAGCATCCATCTCGTATGGGTGCTTTTATTTGATTGCTTTGAAAACGTATGTTCGGCTTTTTCGGAAGAAATATGATACACTGTACGTACGAGATTTTGACGAGGAGGGACATCGATGGATTTTGATTTACAAGCGCCTTATAAACCGAGTGGTGACCAGCCACAAGCTATCGCGGAATTAGTAGAAGGTGTTCATGAGAATAAACGCTATCAAACATTGTTAGGTGCGACGGGTACAGGGAAGACGTTTACTGTATCGAATGTTATTCAAGAAATTAAAAAGCCAACGCTTATTATTGCGCATAATAAAACATTAGCTGGGCAGCTTTACAGTGAGTTTAAAGAGTTTTTCCCAAATAATGCGGTGGAGTATTTTGTTAGTTACTATGACTACTATCAGCCGGAAGCGTATATGCCCCAAACGGATACGTATATCGAAAAAGATGCGAGCATTAATGATGAGATTGATAAATTACGTCACTCTGCCACATCTTCTTTATTTGAACGTGAGGATGTCATCATTATCGCATCGGTGTCGTGTATTTACGGCTTAGGGTCACCAGAGGAGTATAAGGAAATGGTGCTATCACTGCGCCCTGGCATGGAAATCGAGCGTAATCAATTATTGCGTAAGCTCGTAGACATTCAATATGAGCGCAATGATATCGATTTTTCGCGCGGGAAATTCCGTGTGCGCGGCGATGTTATCGAGATTTTCCCGGTGTCACGTGATGAACAATGCATTCGGGTGGAATTTTTCGGTGACGAGATTGACCGTATTCGAGAAATTGACGCATTGACAGGTGAAGTACTTGGCGACCGTGAGCATATCGCTATTTTCCCAGCATCTCACTTCGTTACGCGTGATGAAAAGTTACAAAAAGCGATTAAAAATATCGAGGTAGAGCTTGAAGGTCAGCTAGCGACAATGCGCGAAGAAGGGAAATTATTAGAGGCACAGCGTCTTGAGCAGCGTACAAATTATGATTTGGAAATGATGCGTGAAATGGGCTTTTGCTCAGGAATCGAAAACTATTCTCGTCATTTAACATTACGCGAGGCAGGGGCGACGCCGTACACATTACTCGATTACTTCCCAGATGATTTTTTACTCATTGTCGATGAAAGTCATGTTACATTACCGCAAATTCGAGGTATGTATAATGGTGACCAGGCGCGTAAAAAAATGCTTGTCGATCACGGCTTCCGTTTGCCATCTGCGATGGATAACCGTCCACTACGCTTTGAGGAATTTGAGAAGCATATTCACAATGCGATTTTCGTTTCAGCAACGCCAGGCCCATTTGAATTAGAGCATACACCAGAGATGGCACAGCAAATTATTCGTCCAACAGGCTTACTAGACCCAGAAATCGAAGTGCGTCCAATTGAAGGCCAGATTGATGATTTAATCGATGAAATTCAAGAGCGTATCGCGAAAAATGAACGTGTATTAATTACGACATTAACGAAAAAAATGTCTGAGGATTTAACGGATTATTTAAAAGAAATGGGCATCAAAGTACAGTATTTACACTCTGAGGTTAAAACGCTAGAGCGTACAGAGATTATTCGCGACCTGCGACTAGGTACGTTTGACGTGTTAGTCGGCATTAATTTACTACGTGAAGGGCTCGACATTCCAGAAGTGTCGCTTATCGCCATTTTAGATGCTGATAAAGAGGGCTTCCTACGTTCTGAGCGCTCTCTTATCCAAACGATTGGTCGCGCAGCGCGTAATTCCAACGGACATGTCATTATGTATGCAGATAAAATAACAGATTCGATGCAAAAGGCAATGGATGAAACAGCACGTCGTCGTACGATTCAGATGGCTTACAATGACGAGCATGGTGTGACACCAACGACAATTCATAAGGAAATTCGTGATGCGATTCGCGCGACGAAAGTGGCCGAAGAGGTCGATAAATATATGTCAAATAAAAAATTAACGAAAAAAGAACGCGGCGAGTTAATTGCGTCGCTTGAGGTAGAGATGAGCGAAGCCGCACGGGCACTCGATTTCGAGCGTGCAGCAGAGCTTCGGGATACGATTTTAGAGCTAAAGGCGGAAGGATGACTACGTTGAAAAATACAGAGATTGTCGTGCAAGGGGCACGTGCAAATAACTTAAAAAATATTGATGTGACAATTCCACGCGACCAATTAGTCGTCATGACGGGGTTGTCAGGTTCAGGGAAATCATCCCTCGCATTTGATACGATTTATGCAGAGGGACAGCGCCGCTATGTAGAGTCGCTGTCTGCTTATGCACGTCAATTTTTAGGCCAAATGGATAAGCCGGATGTCGATTTAATCGAGGGCTTATCACCCGCGATTTCGATTGACCAAAAAACGACGAGTAAAAATCCGCGTTCGACGGTCGGGACAGTAACGGAAATTTACGATTATTTACGCCTATTATTTGCACGTGTTGGTAAGCCGATTTGTCCAAATGATGGGATTGAAATCACATCCCAAACGGTCGAGCAAATGGTGGACCGCATTATGGAATATCCAGAGCGCACGAAACTACAATTATTAGCACCGATTGTGTCAGGGCGTAAGGGACAGCATGTGAAAATTTTAGAGGATTTGAAAAAGCAGGGCTTCGTTCGTGTACGTATTGACGGAGAAGTGCTTGATTTAGACGATTCCATTGAGCTTGAAAAAAATAAAAAGCATGATATTGATGCAGTAGTAGACCGTGTCATCGTGAAAGAGGGCGTAGAAACGCGCCTAAGTGATTCACTTGAAACGGCGCTTCGCTTAGCAGAGGGTCGCGTGAAGGTCGATGTGATGGGCGTTGAGGAGTTATTATTTAGTGAGCATCATGCCTGCCCGATTTGTGGCTTTTCGATTGGTGAGCTAGAGCCGCGTATGTTTTCATTCAACAGTCCATTTGGGGCTTGTCCAACTTGTGATGGTCTAGGCGCACAGCTAAAAGTCGATAAGGATTTAGTCATTCCAAACTGGGATTTATCACTGAATGAGGATGCCATTGTACCGTGGATTCCGACGAGCTCTGCGTACTACCCAACGCTATTAAAAACCGTGTGTAACACGTTTAATATTGATATGGATACGCCGGTGAAGGATTTACCAAAAGAGCAAATGGACATCATTTTAAATGGCTCAGGTAAAAAGGATATTCATTTCGTTTATACGAATGAGTTTGGCAATACACGGGAAAAAACAGCACCATTTGAAGGTGTGCTACCGAATGTCGATCGTCGTTTCCGTGAGACGAATTCGGATTGGATTCGTGAGCAAATGGAGAAATATATGACAGAGCTACCATGTCCAAGCTGTCATGGACATCGTTTAAAACGTGAAACTTTAGCGGTGAAAATCGATGGCAAGCATATCGGAGAAGTGACGCAGTACGCGATTCAAGAAGCACAGGCATTCTTTAATGGGTTAGAACTATCCGAAAAAGACTTCCAAATCGCACGCTTAGTGCTCCGAGAAATTAATGAACGCTTATCGTTTTTAAATAATGTCGGCCTCGATTACTTAACATTGAACCGTGCATCTGGGACCTTATCAGGCGGCGAAGCGCAGCGTATTCGCCTCGCTACACAAATTGGCTCGCGCTTAACGGGGGTTCTCTACATTTTAGATGAGCCTTCTATTGGGCTGCATCAGCGTGATAATGAGCGCTTAATTGGCACACTGCAATCGATGCGTGACCTCGGCAACACATTAATTGTCGTTGAGCATGATGAGGATACGATGCTTGCGGCCGATTATTTAATTGATGTCGGACCTGGCGCAGGGGATCACGGCGGCGAAATTATTGCGGCAGGGACACCTGAAGAAGTCATGAAAAATAAAAAATCGATTACGGGTCGTTATTTAAGTGGCGATAAATTTATTCCACTACCTATCGAGCGTCGTAAGGGTGACGGGCGTGTGCTGAAAATTAAGGGCGCAACCGAAAATAACTTAAAAGACGTAACAGTTGAAATTCCAATTGGTGTATTTACAGCGGTAACGGGTGTCTCAGGCTCTGGGAAAAGTACGTTAATTAATGAAGTGCTTTACAAAACGTTGGCACAAAAAATTAATCGTGCGAAATCGAAGCCGGGTCATTCAAAGGGGATTGAAGGCATTGAACAGCTTGAGAAAGTAATCGATATTGACCAATCGCCAATTGGCCGTACACCACGCTCAAATCCAGCGACGTATACAGGCGTTTTTGACGATATTCGTGATGTCTATGCGACGACAAATGAAGCAAAGGTACGTGGCTATAAAAAAGGTCGCTTTAGCTTTAATGTGAAAGGTGGGCGCTGTGAGGCTTGTAAGGGCGATGGCATTATTAAAATTGAAATGCACTTCTTACCAGACGTTTATGTGCCATGTGAAGTATGTCATGGTAAGCGTTACAACCGTGAAACACTTGAAGTGAAATATAAAGAGAAAAGCATTGCAGATGTCCTTAATATGACGATTGAGGACGGCACGGAATTTTTCAAAAACATTCCGAAAATCAAACGTAAGCTGCAAACACTTGTCGATGTTGGGCTTGGCTATATGAAGCTTGGGCAGCCAGCAACGACGCTATCAGGTGGTGAGGCACAGCGTGTGAAATTAGCTTCCGAGCTACATAAGCGCTCAACCGGTAAGTCGATTTACATTTTAGATGAACCAACAACAGGTCTTCATGTAGACGATATTGCGCGCTTACTCGAAGTGCTGCAGCGACTTGTCGAAAATGGCGATACCGTGCTTGTGATTGAGCATAATCTAGATGTCATTAAAGCAGTAGACCATATTATCGACTTAGGGCCTGAGGGTGGTTTCCGCGGCGGTCAGATTGTCGCAACAGGGACACCAGAAGAGGTGGCAGAGGTCGAGGTTTCATATACCGGACAGTATTTAAAACCAATTTTATCGCGTGAACGTGCGCGAATGGCATCAAAATTGGCAGAAGCAGCCGATAAATAATGTAATGCTGAGAGCTTGTTAGACAGGCTCTCTTTTTTTGGAGTGATGAGGATGTTAGTAATCGTTTCGGGGTATGCCAGTGTGGGCAAAACAACGATCGCAAAGGCTATTGCAAAGGAGATGCATGCCGCCTTTATTAATGGACCAGCGACCATCGAGCGCTTGATGGATGAAGTGCTCAGCGCAAAAGGAATTGATGGCCATAATTTTCAAACGGTCATGAAAAAGCGTTTAGAAACAGATAAGGCGGTAGATGTGCTACGCAAAATTGTCGTTGATAATGAAAAAAATGGCGTTGATACCGTGATTGAGCTATCGACGTATTATAGTGATGCCCATATTGTAGAAGATACGGATATAAAAGTACGGCATGTTGAAATAACTTTGCCAGTTGAAATGGAGCGTGCCCAATTAGCGGCGCATAATCCAACATTATATGCAGCAATGAACTGGGCAGAGCACGTAGCCACGCGCTTTCCGGTCTATTCAGATGGGGCGCTATTTGAGCAAAATGTCGTTCTCGAATATGACAATACGGTGCCGCTACAGCCAGAGCGAATCGCTGCTTTTGTAAAAAAATTCATTCGAAATGAAACTTTTTACTAATGGATTCGTAAATAGTAGTACTAACTTTTAAAGGAGCTGTTCGTATGCAAGATGAACGTAAACGCATTTTGGATTTGGTTGAGAAGGGTGTAATCTCTGCAGCAGAAGCACTAGATTTACTGGAGAAAATCGCTGACGAGAAATCAGGGCAAACGACACCAACTTCTGACATTCCACAAGAACCATTCAAGCAACATACAACAGAAAAAGAAGCGCCAAAAGAGCAACCGAAGCATGAGGAAGCAAAGGGCGATGATTATTTCGACCAAAAAAACTTTGATGAAAAGACCGACAAAGAATTTATTGATGATTTGAAGCAAGACTTTTCACAATTTAGTACGAAATTTATGGATATTTTAACGAATACATTTTCAAAAGTACGCGACATGGATTTGACAGGTGAGAAACGTAGCTTCACGCATCGTTTTGATTTAGGTGCAGGCCATATTCAAGACATTAGCGTGAAAATTCCAAATGGCCATGTGCAAGTTGAGCAATCTACAAATGGCACAGCCTATGTAGAAGTGGCTGTCTCTCCGACATTTATGGTGCGTAACGAAGAGGTAGAGGAAGAATTCTTAAAGAAATTCACTGCTGAAAATGACAATGGTACCATCCGCATTACAAGTGATAACCGCGGCTTCCATGTGAATACAACGCTTTATTTACCAGCAGCAACATATCAAAAAATTCATGCAGAGCTATTTAACGGCGGCTTTACGCTAGCGAATATTAATGCAGATGAATTAGATGTACAAACGATGAATGGCAAAATCAATGTAGAACGCGCAACATTCCGCAAAATTGATGCTGAAACATCAAATGGTGCCATCGAAATTCGAGGGGTAGCAGCAACAGAGGTTGATGCGGAAACGATTAATGGCCTTGTATCAATTGACGGCGCATTCCGCGAAATCGAAGCGCATTCTGCGAACGGGACGATTAAAGTAAAAACAACGGATCCACATGCTGAAAAAATTAAAGCGCAAACAACGGCCGGTACAATTGAAGTCCAAGTGCCTGATACGGTTGGCATTCGTGGTGAGGCGAGCTCAAACTTCGGTAAAATCGATGTACAGCTACACGATGTCGAACTATTGCAATCACAGGAGCAATTTTTATCGAAATCTGTACGCTTTGAGAAAAAAGTGGATGACAATGCACCACTTGTATTAGAAGCAGAAGCACGTACTGGCACTGTAGTCGTACGCTATGCTCTATAAATAAATATTTTCGGAGGTTTAGCGAATGCGCTAGCCTCCTTTTTTTATGCCATTTTACAGGATGCGAACGTCTTAATATGTGGTATTATAACTAGCAGAGAATAGTATAAAGGTGAGGCGACACAATGATTGAAATGAAGCAGGTTTTCAAAAAATATCCTGGTGGCAGTAAGGCGCTACAGGGCTTAAATGTGTCGATTGCACAAGGCGAATTTGTTTATGTGGTCGGTCCAAGTGGCGCAGGGAAATCGACATTTATAAAAATGTTATATGCAGAGGAGCGCGCATCGGCCGGGAAGGTGCTCGTTAATCAAGTAGACGTGACAAAGTTATCTGCACGTAAGGTACCTTTTTTACGTCGACAGCTTGGCGTAGTTTTTCAAGATTATAAGCTATTGCCGAAAAAAAGCGTCTATGAAAATGTGGCCTATGCGCTTGAAGTTATTGAAAAGGATCAAAAGTTTATTAAGCAACGTGTTACGGAGGTGCTAAAGCTCGTTGGTCTTGCGACGAAGGCAAAGCGTTTTCCACATGAATTGTCGGGTGGCGAGCAGCAGCGTGTCGCGATTGCTAGGGCCATCGTCAATCAACCGAAAATTGTTATAGCGGATGAGCCAACGGGAAATTTGGACCCGACGACAACGTGGGAGGTCATGAAGGTGCTTGAAGCGATTAATGCGCAGGGCACGACGGTTATTATGGCGACGCATAATCGTGAAGTGGTCGACGGCATGCGTCATCGTGTCGTTCGCATTGAAAAAGGGCGCATCGTCAGTGACCGAGCTGGAGGTGACTATAATGGCTATTAAAACATGGATTCGTCATCTACGAGATAGCTTTACATCCATTTGGCGTAATCGCTGGATGTCGCTCGCTTCTGTTGGGGCTGTAACGGTGACGCTGCTCCTTGTTGGTGGCTTTGTAGCGCTGATTTTAAACGTTAATAAAATCGCTTCTGATTTTGAAAAGGATGTTGAAGTGAAAGTGCTCATTGATACGACAATGAAGGAAACGAAGGCACTCGCGCTCGCGCAAAAGGTTAAGAAGCTACCAGATGTTGCGGAGGTGCGCTATTCATCCAAGGAGGATGAATTACAAAAAGTAGTCGATGATTTTGGTGAAGATTTAAGCTTAGTGGACCAAGAAAATCCATTACATAATGTGCTCTATGTCAAAGCGACAGAGCCGCAAAAGACAGCGGATGTGGCCCGTCAAATTGATGCGCTAAAAGGGACATCTGAAGTCTTATACGGAAAAGGGAAGATAGATAAGTTCTTTCAAATGGTCGATACAACACGAACGATTGGGCTCGTATTTATCGTTGCATTAGTCTTGATGGCGGTATTTTTAATTTCAAATACCATTAAGCTAACGATTGCTGCGCGTCAGCACGAAATTGAAATTATGAAGCTTGTCGGCGCAACAAATAATTATGTGCGTGTGCCGTTTATGCTAGAGGGAATGTGGCTGGGCTTATTCGGTGCCGTGCTGCCGATCATCGCCGTAGCTGCCGGCTATATGAGTCTTTATGAGCGACTGTCACCTATCGTGCAAAATGAAGTATTTAGCTTCCTTGAACCAACGAATTTCCTGCTGCGTCTAAGTGTCATTTTATTAGCGATGGGCGTCGTTATTGGGATATTTGGAAGTGCAATGTCTATCCGAAAATATTTAGCTGTGAAATAAGCGAAAAGAGGGAATGTCTAGTATAGGGCATTCCCTTTTTGCATGTTAAGATAATGGAAAGGATGTGGGAACATGAAAAAATGGCTAGGGGTGGCACTTGTTGCGCTATTAATTGGCGTGACGATCTATACTACTTGGATGAAAGAACCTTCTGTAGCAGAGGGCATTAAAATCGGCGATAAGGCGCCAGATTTTGAACTGCGTACGCTAGAAGGGGATGTGGTGAACTTAAGTGATTACGAAGGGAAACGCGTGCTCGTGAATTTTTGGGCGACGTGGTGTCCACCATGTATCAAGGAAACGCCGTATATGGTCGCTTACTATAAGGCACATCAAAAAGAAGGTATCGAGATTTTATCGGTTAATTTAACGTCAACAGAGACTGGGAGCGCACCAGTGGAAGCATTTGTTGAAAAATATGAGATGCCATTTAAGACGGTGCTAGATGCGATGGATGAAGTAAGTAAAGTGTACCAAATCGCAGCGGTTCCAACGTCATATTTCATTGATGCGGACGGAATCATTCATAAAAAAGTTGAAGGTGGCGTAAGTTCAGCGCAATTACAACAGATATTTAACGAAATGCGCTAAGTTCGTTCGCCTAAAGAGGTTCACTTTGTTACAATAGAAACAGTTAATAATTTACATTAAGGCGAGGTGAATCACACTGGATATCGTTGTGGAGATAGCAAAAGGTATCGGCAGACTCTTCATGAATCCGCTACTGTATGTGGCGATTTTATTTTGTATCCTTATTGGGTATCGTCGTGTGATTAATGAACGAAAATCGTTTAATCGACGTATTCACTGGGGCATGTATGAGGCTGTTTATTTATTAAAAGAAGGATGGGCAATGGCGCTCATTTTCTCACTCATTAGTATCATCGTAGGCATCGTTTTACCGGTTGAATACATAGTGCTTGTAACGCTTGTGATGCTAGTCGGTGTTATTTCATTTTATTATCATTTAGCATCTGCGGCATACGGCTTTGCGGTCGCATTTACCGCGATTTGGCTAACGTATATGTACGATTGGTCATGGTCGATTTTGGGCTGGCAATTTGATGCGACAGTGATGCATAAAAATTTATTGATTTCAGTGCCACTGATTATCGCACTTGTATTGCTGATTGAAGGGCAGCTTGTACGAAAATATGCAGCGAATAATGCGTCGCCTCGTCTACAAACGACAGCACGTGGCTTGCGTGCAGTGACGTATTTATCGAAGCGTATTTGGATTTTACCTGTCGTATTCTTTATTCCGGGTGGCGCGATTCCAGACTGGGCCCCGTTTTGGCCACAACTGTCATTAGGTGGCGAAACGTATGGACTTGTGTTATTCCCAGTCGTTATTGGCTTCCAGCAACGTGCCCGTAAAATGCTTGCGAAGGCTTTTTATCCGCAAGTCGGTGCGACGATTCAGTTGCTTGGTGTACTCGTATTGATTGAAGCGATTTTGGCAATTTTCTTCCCGATTATGGGCATTGCGGCAGTTGCGGTCGCATTTGTTGGTCGCGCGTTAATTTCGATTATTTATTCTGTACGTGAGCGTAAAGGGCAATTTGCGGTGACGCCTCAAGATGCAGGCGTTGTAGTTGCAGCTGTCTTACCAGAGTCACCAGCTGAAGCGATGGGCATCGAGGTCGGTGAAATTATTCGCCGCGTCAATGGCATACCTGTAAAAACAGAGACGGAGCTTTATGAGGCATTGCAAATCAATGCGGCACATTGTCTTATTGAAGTGCTAGATGCGCAAAATGAAATTCGTATTCGTCAGCATGTTATTTTCCGCCATGATCATTTCCGAATTGGCTTAATTGTGCTGAAATAATACCGGTGGAGAGGCTATTCCAACGCCTTTCTTTTTTTATGGAATCACCTCTATTTTTTGAAAATAAAGAAGGATTCCCGCTATAATAAAATAAACAATGTAGAAACTTTTAACGATGTAAAACGCTCTATGATTAGAGGTTATGTACGAAGGGGGCAAGGCTATGCCAGCGTGGTTGACTGTAGAAAATTTTCAAGCCGTTGCCCAGCAACATCAACTTATCGGGATGCTGCTGGCATTCTTATTGCCATTTTTTGAAGCATTTTTACCGGTACTACCACTTGCGGCATTTGTCGTCGCAAATGCGTCTGCATATGGTATGTGGATGGGCTTTTTATTATCTTGGACAGGTTCTGTAGCCGGAGCGTACTGCGTTTTCTTACTTGTAAGACGATTTGGTCACGCCAAGGTTTTTCGTTTTATTACAGAGCGTAAAGCCGTTACAAAACTTATTAAATGGGTGGAATATCATGGCTTTACACCGCTTTTTGTGTTGCTATGCTTTCCGTTTACACCAACGTCTATTGTCAATGTTGTGGCCGGCTTATCAAAATTAAAAAAGAAGCATTATTTCGTTACGATTTTGTTAGCAAAAATCATCCAGCTCCTTGTTATTAGCTGGATTGGTTCGGATTTACGTGCGTTAATTACGCAGCCCGAACGCTCGATTATTGTCGTGCTCGTCATTTTGATTATGTGGGGCGGCGGTAAATATGCTGAAAAGCGAATGAATGCGAAGATGGCGCAGGACTTGAATAATAAACAGAAAAAACCTTCTGATGACTAGAAGGTTTTTTTATTTTGAGAAATAAGCGAATATACGTTCTTATTTTGTGCGAATACAGGCAAGTCCATGTATAATAAAGGTAATTACGTTTTAGAGGGGGAGTACGATGGCTTTACGTGTCATTTCAGGGCGAGCAGGCGTTGGCAAAACATATTTCATGGAACGCGAAATCATGGATGTAGTCAATAAAGAACCACTTGGGGCGCCGATATTTATGGTTGTTCCAGACCAAATGTCATTTTCAAGTGAACGCAATTTAACGTGGATGGCTGGGGAATCACGCGGAACAATTCGCGTGCAGGTCACATCATTTAAGCGATTAGCATGGCGCATTTTACAGGAGGCAGGTGGGATTAGCCGTCAGGAGCTCAATGGCTTTGGTTACCGCATGCTACTAAAAAGTGTCCTAGAAGAAAATAAAGATAAGCTACGTCTTTTCGGGAAAGCTGCGGATAAACGTGGCTTTACAGAAGAAATGGAGCAACTATTAAAGGAATTAAGCCGCTATAGCGTCAATGGCGACAAGATGGCATTGATTCAACGTGAGTTCGACCAATTAGACGCACCGCGCACATTGCAAGATAAGGTGCATGATATTCAATTAATTCAGGCAGCAGTTGAGGAGCGACTGGGGACGACCTATGTCGATAGCGAGGGTTATTTACCACTACTTCAACAAAAATTAGTCCATTCGACGATGATTCGCGAGGCATCAATTTATATTGATGGCTTTATGTCGTTTACCACGCAGGAGTTTGATCTTGTGCAAGAGCTTCTTGCGACCGCAAAAAATGTCACGATAGCACTACCATTTGAGCAGGAGTTTGATGCAGATGATGAGCAGGCGTTATTTTATGAGCCGGCAAATACAGCACGTCGCTTAAAAGATGTCGCGTTTTCAAACGGTATTGAAGTGAAACCAGATGTCCATTTAACGCAGACGATGCGCTATAGCAATGATACGCTTCAAACGATTGAATCGCAGTTTGAGCACTATCATCCGAAGCAGGCGAAAACGACAGCGCATCTCGATATTGCGGCAGCCGTTAATCCTCATGCGGAAATCCATGAGGTCGCGCGAAAAATTCGGACGCTGTCACATGAGGGCATTGCCTACAATGAAATGGCGATTATTTACCGTCAGGCAGAGCAGTATGATCCACTGCTATCCACCATTTTTCCGCAATATGACATTCCGTTTTTCATTAGCCAAAAGAAACCAATGCTGCATCACCCGCTCATTGAATTTAGTCGCTCGATTTTAGAGAGCATTCAAACGGATTGGAAGTATGAGCCGATTTTCCGTGCGATTAAGACGGATTTATTTTTCCCATTACATGCAGATAAGAAAATTTGGCGCGAGCGTGCAGATCGGTTAGAAAACTTTGTGATGGCACAAGGGATTTATGGCGAGCGCTGGTTTGATGATATTCGCTGGGTGTATAAAAAATACCGTGGCTTAGAATTTTTCACAACAAAGCAAACCGATGAAGAGCGTGCATTCCAGCAAGAAATTGAAGCGGTACGTGTACTTGTACGTGAACCGCTGCACCAGCTACAGCAGCAATTAGAGCAAGCACATACGGGCCGGGCCTATGCAGAAATTTTATACACGTTCATTGATGAATTAGCGATTTTTGCGAAGCTACAAGAGCTAAAAGATTATGAAAATGCGCATGGCAAGCTCCTTGCGGCGACCGAGCATGAGCAGGCATGGAATGAATGGGTGAATGTGCTCGACCAATTCGTCGAAATGTTTGGCGATGTGGAATTAACGCTTGATGAATTCATTGAAATTTTAGATGAGGGGCTGGATTCACTTGAGTTTTCACGCATTCCACCGTCAATTGATGAGGTGACAGTCGTAACGGCAGATTTAGCGCGTTTAATGAATATGAAAGCAGTATTTGTCATTGGCATGAATGAAGGAGTTTACCCGCAGCGTATCGACCGTGAAGGCTTGCTAGCAGATACGGAGCGCGAGTGGTTTGAGCGCACGGGGAATGAGATTGCACCAACCTCTCGTGAGCGTTTACTTGAGGAAAATTTTATCGCCTACCGTGCATTTACCGTAGCATCGCATGAATTATTTATTAGCTATACGATGGCAGATAGTGAAGGGAAAAGTGTCTTGCCGTCGACCTATTTGAAGAAAATTCATGATCTCGTACCGGGCTTAGAGGAGCGCTATATTTATATGAGCCCCGAGGAATCGCTTGATACCGAGGATGACTGGCATTATATCGCACACCCACGTACGGCTCTCGCGTATTTAATGATTCAGCTTCGTAAGCAGTACTATGACCAAGATGCACTAACACCGGCATGGGCTGCACTGAAGGAATATTATCAGAATGATCCCTACTGGGAAGATGTACTGAAGCGTTTGATGCGGCCACTTATTACGCATAATCGCGCTGAAAATCTAACACCAGAATATACACGTGAATTATATGGAAAAGACATTATTTCGAGTGTATCGCGTATTGAAAAATATTATAGCTGTCCATTCTCACATTTCACGACCTATGGACTGCATTTAGAGGAACGTAAAGAATACCGCCTCGAAACGCCAACTATCGGTGATTTATTCCATGCGGCGCTTAAATACATTTCAGAAAAAACAGAGGCACTCGGTCTGACTTGGGGACAGTTGTCTGTTGAGGAATGCCGTAAACTTTCGCAAGAAGCAGTGGCGGAAATTGTACCGATGCTGTATCACAAAATTTTACTTAGCACGGCGCGCTATCGTTATATTATGCGTAAACTGACACAAATCGTTGAGCGTACGATGCTGTCGCTAGCGAATCATGCTAAAACGACGGGCTTTAAGCCAATTGCTATTGAAGCTGCCTTTGGTCCAGGACAGGGCGATATGCTCCCACCGCTTGTTATTCAGCTTGATAATGAGCATAAGCTACAAATGCGTGGACGAATCGACCGTATTGATGCGACAGAAGTGAATAATAAGCCGTATATTCGTGTGATTGACTATAAATCTTCTGCGCAAAAATTAGACTTAAATGATGTCTATCATGGGCTATCGCTACAAATGCTGACGTATTTAGATGTTGCGATGACAAATTCAAGTGAATGGCTACCACTTCATGCGGAGGCAGGCGGTGTATTATATATTCACGTCCACAATCCCATGTTAAAAGCGGATGCTGTACTGAGTAATGACGCGCAGGAGCAGGAAGTATTGAAGGACTTCAAAATGAAGGGCCTACTGCTTGATAATCGAGATGTGCTCGTTGAAATGGATGAAAACTTAGCGGACAATGGTGGTCGTTCTCATATTATCCCGGCTTACTTAAAAAAGGATGGCTCGACATCCGCAAGCTGGAGCTCAGTCATTAATGAAAAAGATATGGGTGACCTTCAAAAATTCGTCCGTCAAAAGCATAAAATAGCGGGACAAGGCATTTTAAAAGGTGATACGTCGATTAGTCCGTATCGTATGAAACAAAAAACAGCATGTGAATATTGTTCCTATAAATCGGTTTGTCAGTTTGATGTCAATGACGCGCATCAACAATACCGCGCATTGCCAATCGACAAGCCAGAAGTTGTAATTGAGAAAATTCGTAAGGAGGCGGTGGCAGATGACAACATTACCGATTAAACCGCAGGACGTCACATGGACGGATGACCAGTGGAAGGCAATTTGGGCGAAGGGGCAGGATACACTCGTCTCTGCAGCAGCCGGCTCAGGTAAAACGGCGGTTTTGATTGAGCGTCTTATACAAAAGGTCATTGATGAAGTCAATCCAATTAATGTCGACGAATTATTAGTTGTGACGTTTACAAATGCCTCTGCCGCTGAAATGCGTCAACGAATGGCAACAGCACTCGAAAAGGCCGTAAAGGCGAATCCAGAATCACAGCACTTACGCCGCCAATTAACGCTTGTGAATAAGGCACAAATTTCAACACTGCATTCATTCTGTTTAGCGATTGTGAAGCAGTATGCATATTTACTAAATATCGACCCCGGCTTCCGTATTGCCAATGAAAATGAAGCGGCACTTTTAAAAGATGACACGATGGCAGAAGTATTAGAGGCGGCATATGATGTCGCAGATCCAAGTGAGATGTATCGTCTAGTGGATGCTTTTACATCAGACCGTAATGACCAGGACATTGAAGTGTTAATTGAAAAATTGTATGATATGGCTCGCGTAAATCCAGAGCCTTTCCGCTGGTTGGATGACTTACCAGAGCGCTACAATATGGACGGTGTGACGTCACTTGATGAGCTTGATTTTGTTCAATCAATTCGTCAAACAATGGTGCATAGTGTCGACGAGGCTATTGCGCTTATTTTAGAAGTACGTGCGTTAGCGAATACACCGGATGGCCCAGATGCTTACGGTGAAACCGCGCAGGCAGATTTAATTTTGTTACACGAAGCTCGAGCATTCCTAAACGAACGCTCATGGGAGGAGGCCTATGCCTTTTTCACAGCGTTTAAATGGGGCAAACTGAAGGCCCAGAAAAAAGGGACTTGCGACGAATTACTACTAGACCGTGCGAAGGCCAAGCGTAATGATGCGAAAAAGGTACTGACTGATGCGACCGAGCAATTTTTCAGCCGCAGTCCAGAGCGCTTATTAGAGGAAATACAGCATATGTATCCTTTAATGCAAACGCTTGTTGAATTAACGAAACAATTTACTGTGGCGTATAGTGCCGCAAAAAATAAAAAAGGCATCGTTGATTTCTCCGATTTAGAGCATTTTGCGCTGGCAATTTTAACAAAGGAAGTTGATGGCAATATTGTGGCATCGGACGTCGCCAAAGCGTATGAAGCACGCTTTAAAGAAGTGCTTGTCGATGAATACCAGGATACAAATCGCCTACAGGAGACCATTTTACAATTAGTAAAAGCAGGTGCTGAGGCAGATGGGAATCTATTTATGGTCGGCGATGTGAAGCAAGTGCGCCCATAAGGGTAGATTAGAATTCGAACTTTGGCAAGTTCGCAGAGATTAACTCGCAATTAACACTCTGTCACCAATCACTAACTTAGCGGGGGAAACACCGTTGAGGACAGTAGCATGTGATTAAAGGTATAATCCGTCGAAACTACTTAGACGAAGACGAATATCGAGGTGAAATATGTAAACGAGGATGAAAGCTATACTGCCTAAATGACAGTCCGAGGGGTTCTAACGTCAGCCATATCGTAGAGTAGTTGAAACGATATGTGGTCATGTGTAAAGTATGATTGCTTTGCTTTACTATATTGGTTGTATCTTTTCATGTACAAGATACAACGAGCGAGTCTTGACCAACCAATCTCGATAAGAGAATAAAGGACGAACGTCACATCCGACATTACATCAGCGAAGTTCTAACTATGCTAAATGGGGATTACCTAAACGGGAATGCTAATCTAAGCTATAGAGGATGATTTCAAGCGAAAGCAAGAAATGTGGCTCTTGAAAATCCCGCATGGTAACAGAGCTCTCGTAGTAGTCCGAGCTAGGGAAAGCCTAGTACATGGCGAAGGGGAGCAGTTCATCGGGTGAAATACAAAATTGGGAAGGAGCGAGAGGCTCTATGAGAAATCCATTAGTAGTATTAGCCAATCTAGCAAAACATTCGAGCGAAGAAAACTACAAATACACAAAACTGTATCGAAATCTATACAACGCGGAATTCTATTACATGGCTTACCAAAAAATATATGCGAAACCAGGTAATATGACAGAAGGTACAGATGGTAAAACAATTGATGGTATGAGTCTAGAAAAAATTGAAAACTTAATCGAAAAACTAAAAAACCAAACTTACCAACCTAACCCAGTAAGAAGAGTAAATATCCCGAAGAAAAATGGAAAAACAAGACCTTTAGGGATTCCATCTTTTGAAGATAAATTAGTACAAGAAGTAATAAGAATGATACTAGAAAATATGTACGAAGGTCTTTTTGAAGATACATCACATGGTTTTAGACCAAATAAAAGTTGTCATACGGCGATTATGCAAATCCAAAAACGCCAAAGCGGAGTACGATGGTTTATCGAAGGAGATATAGAGGGCTTCTTTGATAATATTGAACACCATGCGCTGATTAAGCTGCTAAGAAAAAGAATTGAAGATGAAAAATTTATTAATTTGATTTGGAAATTCTTAAAAGCAGGATATGTAGAAGACTGGAAATGGCATAAAAGCTATAGTGGAACTCCACAAGGTGGTATTATTAGCCCTATTTTATCAAATATATATCTTCATGAATTAGATAAATACATGAAGGCATATAAAGAAAGATTTGAAATAGGAACAAAACGCAAACATAGCAAAGAATATATGAATGTAGCGACATTAATAAGACACTATAAAAAACGAGTAAACCAAGTAGGAATGACAACAGAAAAAGGACAAATGTATCTTGAAAAAGTGAAAGAACTAGAAAGAAAATTGAAAAGTATTCCTTCAAAAGATGAAATGGATGAAAACTTTAAAAGATTGCATTACACAAGATATGCAGACGACTTCTTAATTGGTGTGATAGGCTCTAAAGAAGAAGCTCAAGAGATTAAAATAAATTTAACAAAATTCTTAAAAGAAGAGTTAAATTTAAATTTATCGCAAGAAAAAACATTAATAACAAACACAACAAAAAAAGCAAGATTTCTTGGGTATGATATCACAACAGAAAGAAGTAAAGATTACACTGTAACTCGAAGTAATGGCATAAAGGCAAGACAAAATATGCATATAAAATTATATGTTCCGAAAGAAAAATGGGAAGGTAAGATGAAAGAACTTGGTGCATTAGAAATTACAAAAGAAGGTCAATGGAAAGGAAAAGCAAGACCCCAACTGCAACACAATGACGATATTGAAATTTTAATGCAATACAATGCTGAAATTAGTGGTTTGTATAATTACTATAGATTAGCAAATAATGCGAGTGTAATACACAAATTCTGTTACATCATGGAACAAAGTATGTTAAAAACATTTGCAAGTAAATATCGTACAAGAGTCTCAAAAATATGGAGCAGGTTTTCACAAGATGGACGCTTCAGAATAAAATATGAAACCAAAAATGGGTTTAAGTATGGGTATTTCATTGACAAAGTATTCGTTAAAAATCAAATGATTAAGAAAAAGGACATCAATATAGACAAACTACCAACAACTGAAAAGTTCACAACTCGAACAAGCCTTGTAGATAGGTTGAAAGCGGAAAAATGTGAATGGTGTGGAAGTAATGAGAAATTAGAAATGCACCATGTACGTAAGCTTAAAGACCTTAAAGGTAAAGCATTATGGGAAAAACATATGATTGAAAGACAACGAAAGACAATAGCATTATGTGCAAGTTGTCATGTGAAACTCCATAATGGCAAACTAGATTGATGAATGGGGAGCCGTATACATCGAGAGGTGTACGTACGGTTCTGAGAGGAGTGTTTGGAGACCTACTATAGCAATATAGAAAGGCGCTGGGCACTTACTCAATTCGATTTATCGCTTCCGATTAGCAGAGCCGGGACTATTTTTAGATAAGTACGCGCGCTTTACCGAGCAGGCAGAAAATACGGGCATGAAAATTGATTTAAATGCGAACTTCCGTAGTCGTCACGAAGTATTAGATGGCACGAACTACATTTTTAAACAAATTATGAGTGAAGAAGTCGGCGAAATCGATTATGACGATGCGGCTGCATTGAAACCACAAGCACCGTACGCAGAACTTGATATGCCGATTACACTCGCAGTACTGCATACACCCGATCTTGAGGAAGAGGCAGAGACGCCAGAGCTTCAGGCAGAAGAAGAAATGAAGAAATCACAACTTGAGGCGCGGTATATTATTGGGCAAATTAAACAGCTCATTGATACGGGTGCACAGGTGTATGATGCGTACGAAAAAGATGCGGCGGGTAATCCGATGAAGCGTGATATGGAGTACCGTGACATTGTTATTTTAATGCGTTCTATGACATGGTCAAATGATTTTGTGGAAGAATTTAAATTGGCCGGTATCCCGTTGTATGCGGAGCTATCAGCCGGTTATTTTGAAGAGCTTGAAGTGATGATTATGATGAATACATTACGTATTATCGATAATCCATATCAGGATATTCCACTCGCCTCTGTATTGCGTGCGCCATTTGTGGGCATGACGGAAAATGAGTTGGCGGCGATTCGTTTAGCCGAACCGAAAGCATCGTTTTATGATGCACTGAAATCATTTGTACTAAAAGAGCGTAGCGGTCTTCATGCAGGAACAGCTGAGAAATTACAGCGCTTTTTACTACAGTTTGATGATTGGCGAGATTTAGCCCGCCGTGGTTCACTTGCAGAATTAATCTGGCAAGTGTATATGGATACGAATTATTATGAAATGGCGGGGGCCATGTCGAATGGTAAGCAGCGTCAAGCGAATTTACGTGCGCTTTATGACCGGGCGATTGCATATGAAAAAACCGCATTCCGTGGGTTATTCCGGTTCCTACGTTTTGTTGACCGTATTCGTTTACGCGGTGAAGATTTAGGAACTGCAAAAGCAATTAGCCAATCAGAAAACGTGGTACGCTTGATGACGATTCATGGCTCAAAAGGGCTCGAATTCCCCTATGTTTTTGTGGCAGGAATGGGACGCCCATTTAATAAAATGGATTTCAATTTACCGTATTTATTTGACCAAAACTTTGGCCTAGCGGTGAAGATGATTGATCCAGAAAAAAGATTGCAATATACCTCACTGCCATTTTTAGCAGTGAAGGAGAAAAAGTTACTTGAAATGAAAGCGGAGGAAATGCGCGTCCTTTATGTAGCCATGACACGTGCAAAAGAAAAGCTATTTTTAGTCGGTACAGTGAAAAACTGGGAAAACACCGCGATTACGTGGCATGAGATGCAACAGCTTTCTCTCGATGAGCCACTACCGCCGTATATACGCCGAACCGCCTCAAATTATTTTGACTGGGTTGGTCCAGCTATTGCGCGTCATGCAGATTACCAACAGACGCTTGATATGGTATTGTCTGCACGACCTGATGAGCCGTCGCGCTTTGATGTTCAAATCGTTGATGCGACGACATTCCAGGCGGCAACAGTCGAAGATGAAGTCGTAGAAGTAGCGGATACACCAGTGGATAAAGCGTTACTAGCACGTATTGAACAACGCTTTGATACCCCGTATCCGCATAAAAATCGCTTGCATAAACGCTCAAAGGCCTCTGTTAGTGAATTGAAGCGTCTGCAAACGCTTGAGCAGCAGGAACTACCAGAAATTTTTGCGACGACTAAGCCATCCGCACAGCGCGTTGCAACACGTCCGCGTTTTATGCAGGAGAAGAAGATGACAGCAGCAGAAGCGGGGACAGCGATGCATACCGTTATGCAGCATGCACCACAGCAAGGCTTTGCGACGATTCCACAAGTAGCTGCATTCGTTGAACAGCTTGTAGAAAATGAACTGTTAACAGAAGCAGAAGCAAAAACAATTTATTATAAAAATATTTTAGCCTTTTTCGACTCTTCCATTGGTACGCGTTTCAAAGAGGCAAAAGCAATTCATCGTGAGCTACCATTTACGTATCGCAGAGTCGATGCAGATGGTGATGAGCAAATCGTTCAAGGGATTATTGACTGCTTACTTGAAATGCCGACAGGGGAGTGGATTCTGCTCGATTACAAGACCGACCGTTTAAAAAATCATGCGAATCCAGAGCAAGCACTTCGTGAACGATATGAGATTCAGCTGGCACTTTACACAGAGGCAATCGAATGTATTTTAGGAATAAAAATTGCAGAAAAAGTAATTTATGCGTTTGATAGTAGCGAAACAGTGGTACTGTAGAATATTATTGTAAAAACATGATGAAGTCGCAATGATTCGTTAGAAAATGCGTTGTCACCATGTTATTCTTTTCATCTTCATGTCCATTTTTAGAGAAATTTCAACAAATTGTGTGGAAATTCATAACTTACCGAAAATTCGCACGAAAATGGAGGAAATTATTTAGAAAATGATGTATGATGGAAAAAAGAAGAAGGAGTGCTACTATTCATGAAAATTTTATCATTTCGCTATAACGATGTTGTTAGCTTCGGACCTAAAGTAAAAAAAGAGGAAGCCGTTTGGGACGTGCTAGCAATCCAAGAACAACTACAAGTATTACCATCATTCGCTAAAACAATCGTTGAAGGGATGACATTTGGCTTTGAATTCGTTGAAGCTGCACGTAAGTTAGTGGAAGCTGCGGAGAAATCAGAAAATCCAGCAGATTTCAAACGTGCATTTACAGAAATTGAATGGTTAGCACCGATTCCACGTACGACGAAAAATATTATCTGCGTCGGTAAAAACTACAGTGAGCATGCGAAAGAAATGGGCGGCGAAGCACCTCAAGATATCGTCGTATTCACTAAAGCGCCAACTGCCATTGCAGCAGATGAAGAAACATTATCTGTGCATGCAGATGTAACGGATTCACTTGATTACGAAGGTGAATTAGCCGTAGTTATCGGTAAAAAAGGGAAAAACATTCCGAAAGGTTTAGCGTTCGACTATGTATTTGGTTATACAATTGCCAACGACATTACAGCACGTAACCTACAAGATAAACATAAACAATATTTCTTAGGGAAATCATTAGATGGTTCTTGCCCAATGGGTCCATACCTTGTAACGAAAGATGAAATTCCTGATCCACAAAAATTAACGGTCGTAACAAAAGTAAATGACGAAGTACGTCAAAATGGCACAACTGCCCAAATGATGCACACAGTTGAAGACTTGATCGTTGAAATCTCAAGCCTTGTCACATTAGAGCCAGGAGATGTTATTTTAACAGGTACGCCAGCCGGTGTTGGTAAAGGGATGACACCACCACAATTCTTAAAAGCAGGCGATACAGTGAAAGTATCAATCGAAGGTATTGGTACTTTAGTGAATCGTTTCGAATAATTGTCGAATTCGGCACAAAACCCCCTGAACTTTGGTCCAGGGGGTTTTTATCAGTTGTATAGTTAAAACGGCTTTGATACGATAAAAGTGCACAAATTTAAATTTTTGAGGGGGACATCATCATGATGGACGCATTATCTAGTACGACGCATTTGCACATCACGGCTTGGGCAGTCGGCATCATTTTATTTTTCGTTGCTTATTTCTCAAGACCAGATGCAAAAGGTCGTAAAGTAACACATATGATTTTACGCTTGTTCTACATTTTCATTATTGTTTCAGGCCTATTATTATTCTTAAATTACCATGGCATCAACGATATGATGTATGGTATCAAGCTTGTTTTAGGTGTTGTCACAATTGGCCTAATGGAAATGGCATTAGTGAAGAATCAAAAAGGTAAAAATGGCAAAGGCTTTATGATTGGCTTTATCGTTGTTTTTATTATCACATTCCTAGTAGGTAGCTATTTACCAGTAGGTATTAATTTATTCGGTAACTAATGACCATAAAAAAACAGGAGTCGCAGTCGCGACCCCTGTTTTTTTATACGTTAAATTGGCGATTTAAGAAGAAAATTGCAATAACACTTGGCCCCGTATGAGAGGCAATCGTTGAACCAACAATCTCGATTTGAACGGCTTTTGGATGGAAAGCATCAACAATCATACGTTTCATTTCATTTGCAGCATCCATATCATCACCGTGTGAAATACCAATCACTTGGTCTGATAAGTTTTCACCGCGTTCAGCCATTACTTCGATAATGCGTTTAAAGACTTTTTTACGGCCACGAATTTTTTCAATCGGCACAAGTTTGCCATCTTCCATATGCATTAGTGGTTTAATGTTTAATAAGCCACCGATAAATGCGCTAGATTTTGACACGCGACCACCTTTTGCTAGGAAATCTAAATCTTCTACTGTAAAGAGGTGTTCCATATGCTCCGCTTGGAAACGTGTGCGGTTGATGACTTCTTCATATGAGAAGTTTTCATCACGTAAACGCACGGCTTCTTCAACAACAAGTCCCATACCAAGTGATGCACACTTCGTATCGATAATTTCAAGCTGTAAATCAGGATACTCTTCGCGTACTTGTTCACGTAGCATCATTGCTGTTGAATACGTGCCTGATAAATTAGAAGAAAAGGCAATGTATAAGCCTTGTTCGCCTGATTTTGCAAGCTCTGTAAAAGCCGTTAAGAATGCTTCAGGCGATACTTGTGATGTTTTCGGGCGATTGCCATTACGAATTTGATTGTAAATTTCGATTGGTTCGATGCCTACTACGTCGTCAAATTCTTGACCACTAATTTCAACACGTAGTGGGAATAAATGGACATCATGCTCAGTAAAATATGCCTTTGGTAAGTCACAGGCACTATCGGTAAAAATTTTCATAAAAAAACCCTCCTATAATTTCAGCTGTAATCGATCAGCTAAAAGCGCCGCAATCCCGTCCTCGTTATTGCTGGCTGTTATTTCATTCGCTATGTTTTTTAATTGAGGAATGGCATTGTCCATTGCAACACCAAGGCCTACATAATCAATCATTTCTAAATCATTATCCTCGTCACCAAAAGCAATAATGCGTTCGCGTGGAATACCTAATTCACGCGATACATGCGCAACACCTTTTGCTTTATGAATACCACGATGTACAATTTCTATAACATGCCACGGGTCTCCCCAGCGACGATGGTCTATCAAATCAGCTTTTGTATCCGCTAAATGCTTACGAATCACTGCTACATCATTTTCTTTTGCTTGCAATAAAATACTAGTAGGTGAAGATTTAAGCGTTTGAGCTAAAGGCCCCTCTGTAATAACGGGATTCCCCATGCTTAAAATATCGAGTAGACGCGCATCGTGATTTTGGATATACACGTCATCTTTCACCTCGGCTAAAATATTATCAAGCTGAAACGGTGCAAGCGAATCTACGATGTCATGCACATCAAGCAAGCCAATCGGTGTGTGCATCGCATGAAAGGCTGCGGCTCTTGGATGATGAACATAGGCACCGTTGAAATTAACAATCGGTGTCATTAAATCTAATTCATTATAATATAATTTACTAGCACGATAAGGACGTCCTGTCGCAATCATGACCTGATGTCCCTCAGCACGTGCCATTTTGAGTGCATGCTTTGTATGTGCAGAAATTATTTTGTCATCAGTTAATAGCGTACCATCTAAGTCTAACACAATTAAATGAGGCTTCATTATATTTTTACCCCTTTCTTACTAAATCGTAAATACTATCGAAATAAGTTTACTTTTTCTTTTGTACTGCGTCAAAGTTTTGTCATGAAATGGCATTTTTGATAGGATAGGAATGAATAGGAGCTGAAAATACATGATAGTAGCTAATGGAAAATGGGGAAATATCCCTTTATTACACGTTTATGATGAAGAAAAGGCGACTGCTGATACACCAATCGTACTTTTCATTCATGGTTTTCAAAGTGCGAAAGAGCATAATCTTCACTACGCATACAATTTAGTACAGCAAGGAATGCGTGTGCTGATGCCGGATGCTATTTTACACGGTGAGCGCTCACAAGGATTGAATACCATTGAAATGAGCTTACGTTTTTGGGAAACAGTGCTAACAAATATTCAAGAAGTAAAATTCCTTTATGAAGAGCTACGTCGCAAAGGTTTTACAGGTCGCTTTGGCTTAGCTGGTACATCGATGGGCGGCATTACAACACTGGGCTGCTTAAAGGTTTTCGACTTTGTTGAAACGGCCGCTGTTTACATGGGTACCGCTACATACGTGACATTAGCAAAAGGTCAATTAGCACAAATTGAAGCGCAAGGCTTTGACTTACAGCTGACAGAGCAAGAACTTACGGATTTAATGAATACCCTAACATCGCTTGATTTAAGCTTAACACCTGAAAAACTAAACAATCGTCCTGTTTATTTCTGGCATGGGAAGCAAGATAAAACCGTACCATTTAATTTGGCCTACGATACGTATGTCGCAAAGTTCCAGCCTTTATATGAAAACAATCCAGAGTTGATTCGTTTTGATATTGCGAAGAATGAGGGACATAAAGTAAATCGTAGCGGGATGCTTGCCGGAGTTGCTTGGCTTGCAGAGCATTTGCGTTAATTGTATGATAGAGGTATCTACTATAGAGAGAGGAGTTACGTTCTCATGGCAATTGAAGCAGATTTAAAAGATAGCATTCTAGGTGCACTAGAAAATGTCATCGACCCTGAACTAGGTATCGACATCGTTAACCTTGGTTTAGTATATGATGTTGATATGAATGACGAAGGCACTGCGATGATTACGATGACACTGACATCAATGGGCTGCCCATTAGGTCCTGTTATCGTTGATCAAATTCGTACAGCGCTTTTCGAACTTCCTGAAGTAAAAGATGTAGACGTAAATATCGTATGGAATCCACCTTGGTCTAAGGAACATATGTCACGTTACGCAAAAATGGCATTAGGTGTACGCTAATTTATAAGAGGTCGGGCTTAGCCCACCTCTTTTTTTTATGCCGAAAAATAGGGTATGCTTAAAGCAGATAGGGGGGAATAGAATGTATGAAATTATTCAAGCACCAATGGCGGGTGGCAATGCGACACCTGCGCTCGTACATGCAGTTGCACAGGCGGGTGGATTTGGTTATTTAGCAGGCGGCTATAAAACGGTTGCTGCGCTAAAGGAGGAAATTCATTCGTTA
Organism: Kurthia populi; assembly: GCF_042686175.1. Taxonomy (NCBI): domain Bacteria; kingdom Bacillati; phylum Bacillota; class Bacilli; order Caryophanales; family Caryophanaceae; genus Kurthia; species Kurthia populi. The sequence goes on from NZ_JBHUOR010000142.1 coordinate 86,823, forward strand.
CGAGCACTTGGAACGGATTATTTTGGCGTCAATTTATTCGTGCCAGCACAGCCGAATGGACAAACAGCGTTCACGAAAAACTATTGTGAAAAACTCGCAATTGAAGCAGAGTTAATCGATACAACAATTGGGGATTATGCCTATTCAGATGATGAGTGGTCAGCAAAATTCCAGCTTATGCTAGATGAAAAAGTGCCGGTCGTAAGTTTCACGTTTAATATGCCGACACCAGCGCACGTGCTACAATTAAAAAAAGCCGGCATTCAAACGGTTCAAACGGTTACCTCAGTAGAAGAGGCACAGCAAGCCGAAAAGCTCGGTGTAGATGAGGTATGTGTGCAAGGAATTGAAGCGGGTGGTCATCGTGCGTCCTTTGACGATAGAGACCCAGTAGAGACACCGCCGCTTGCGCAGCTTGTAAAAGATGTTGTGGCGGCTATTGATATTCCGGTGATTGCAGCAGGTGGCATGATGGATGGGGCTAGTATTCGCGAAGTACTAGATGCCGGAGCACGTGCTGCGCAGCTTGGTACCGCTTTTCTATGCTGTCCGGAGAGCGGAACGAAGCCAACGCATATTAAAGCATTATTAGATGGGCATTTTACGAAGACAGCATTGACGCGCGCCTATACCGGGCGCTTAGCACGCGGGTTAGAAAATGACTTTATGCTGCGCTACAATGATGCCCCACAAGCGTACCCGGAGCTACATTATGTGACACAGCCGCTACGAAAAAAAGCGGGCGAATTAGATCGTCCAGATTTATTAGCGATGTGGGCTGGCGAGAATTTTTCAGCTATTCGTGTACTGCCTGCAACGGAACTTGTTTCCTTATTAAAAAAAGAAGCAAACCTATCATAGAAAAGTAATTTTTAAAAGAAGTCACAAATAGGTGGCTTCTTTTTTTATTTTGGAAAAAATTAAATGCTGACATATTTCTGACGCACAACCTTTCTATACTAACAAATGTAAACGACAGCACGAGCCATTTTAATCACTCAATGGTCACACATTTTACTTATAGGAGGAAATAATATGAACTTTTTAAAACGTGCTTTTTATAGCACAAAAGCAAAAGTCGGTCGTTCACTATTACTGACATTTGTATTCTCAGCTATTTTAATTTTCATTCTTGCGGGTTTGACGATTCAAAGCGCCTCACTTACGGCTGCAGAAAATGCTAAGAAAAGTATGGGGGCTACAGTAACGCTTTCAGCCAATATGGAAAATGCGATGAAGGAGATGCAGGAGAATACTCGTGATGGTGAGCGACCAGACCCTAGTAGCTTCAGCATTACACCAATCGATTTAGATGATGTTGAAAAAATCACCGCACTCGATAACTTGTCATCGTATTCATTGTCATCAACAACGACTGTGAACGCAAAATCATTTGATGCTATTTCATCAGAAGATTCATCTGATAATAGCGACACTGAGCAGCAAGGTGGTCCAGGTGGTATGCAAATGCCTGAAATGGCATCACAAGGTGATATTTCAATCTCAGGTACAAATGCAACAGCAACTGCCTCATCGTTTACAGGTGGCACAGCGGAAATCATTGATGGTGTAGGCATTACAGAAGCCGATGCAGACTCCAATAAAGCCGTCATTGAAACAAATCTAGCAGAAGCGAATGATATTGCTGTTGGCGATACAATTAAAGTTAAAGGTGACGACAAAACGTATAAATTAAGCGTTGTCGGTATTTATAAATCAACCGAAGCAACAGACGCACGTAGTATGCAAATGGCGTCATTAAATCCGTACAACACGATTTATACATCATACACATTTGCGAATAAAGTCAAAGGTAGCGACTATAAAAATACGGCAGATTCCGTTGTCTTTAACGTAACAGATCCAGAAAAAATGGATACCTTTGTGAAAGCAGCAGAAGCAACGGGCTTAGATACAGATACGTATTCATTAACAACAAATGACCAAGTATATCAACAAATGGTACAGCCGCTTGATAACGTGAAAAGCTTCGCGAATAAAATCGTCATTTTAGTAGCAGTAGCCGGTACCGTTATCCTAGCGTTGATCGTGATGCTAACCATTCGTGAACGTAAATATGAAATTGGTGTCCTCATGTCTCTAGGTGAAAAACGCAGTAAAATCATCGACCAGTTCTTTACAGAGCTTGTCTTTGTACTTGTTATTGCGCTAGCAGTAGCCGGTGTGAGCGGTCAGTTTGTCGGCAACGCAGTCGGTAAGCAATTGATTGAACAGCAAACGACGACACAAACAACGGATACCGCTTCAAATGCACAAGGCGGCCCTGGAATGGGTGGCGGTCAAGGTGGCGGAGCTCCATCAGGGATGCCAAGTGGCGGTGGCCAAGGAGGTCCTGCAATGGGCGGCAATATGTCACAAGCTGCTGATGTACAGGAGCAAATTAGTGATTTAGATATTACATTATCGATGAAGGAATTAATCGAGCTTGGTGGCTTTGGCTTAGGCATTAGTTTCCTTGCTGTCATCATTGCCTCAATTGGCATCATGCGTATGAAACCAAAGAAAATTTTAATCTCATAGGAGGAATCGAATATGTTAGAAGTAAAAGACGTCAATTATTGGTATCAATCTAAAAATGATGTGCTCTATGACGACATCAATTTAACGTTTGATAGCGGCAAATTATATGGCATACTCGGCTCATCAGGCTCTGGTAAAACAACGTTCTTATCACTCATCGCTGGCCTTGATGTTCCGAAAAAAGGGGATATTTTATACGACGGCAAATCGATGAAAAAAATTGGCTTAACGGCTTATCGTAATAAATATGTCTCAATCGTTTTTCAGTCATACAACTTATTGCCGTATATGTCTGCGGTGGATAATATTTTAGCAGCACTTGAAATTACCAATTCACAGCGTAAAGACCGTAAAATCTATGCGCTTGAAATGCTAGCGCGTGTCGGTATTACAGAAGACATGGCGAAGAAAAATGTACAGCATCTGTCAGGTGGTCAGCAGCAGCGTGTCGCAATCGTTCGTGCGATGTGCTGTGACGCGCAACTCGTTGTAGCTGATGAACCAACAGGGAACTTAGATGAGCAAAACTCACAAGAAATCATTAAGCTATTTGCAGAGCTCGCACATGAACAGCAAAAATGCGTTATCGTTATTACGCATGAGCGTGACATCGCAAATGCTTGCGATGTCGTATTAGAATTGAAAAACAAGAAATTTAATACGATTAAATAATCAATGAGGTTCGGCAATGGCCGAGCCTTTTTTGTTTTGAAAAAAAGTTCATATAATTCCTCGCAAAATAGGGAATAGAAAAGTGAACCCAAATGCCTGCAAAGCCGTAGAATAAGACAGAAAGAAAAAGTCAAAAAAGGTCAAACATATCAGTTGAATTATGAAGCAAACGAGATTATAATGAAATTAATCAAAAGGTCAAAGAAAGTCAAACCATTCTTTGACGAACTACATCCGATGAAGGAGTGGGACTCGATATGCAAATGAAAATGAACAATGAACAAGATAAAAATCCGTTAGAAACATATGGACGTAACTTAAATGAAACGGTTAAAGAAGGGAAGCTAGATCCGGTCATTGGCCGAGACGAAGAAATTCGTAATGTCATCCGTATCCTTTCTCGTAAAACGAAAAATAACCCAGTATTAATTGGCGAGCCTGGTGTTGGTAAAACAGCCATCGTCGAAGGGCTTGCACAGCGTATTGTGAAAGGTGACGTACCGGAAGGCTTAAAAGACCATGAAATTTATGAGCTTGATATGAGCGCATTAATTGCGGGTGCGAGCTACCGTGGTCAATTTGAGGAACGTTTACAAGGTGTGTTAAAACAAGTGAAGGAAGCGGAAGGACGCATCATTTTATTCATTGATGAAATCCATACGATTGTTGGCGCCGGTAAAACAGAGGGTTCAATGGATGCTGGTAATATGCTAAAACCAATGCTCGCACGTGGTGAACTTCACTGTATCGGTGCAACAACGCTAGATGAGTACCGTACAAATATTGAAAAAGACCCAGCACTTGAACGTCGCTTCCAACAAGTGCTTGTACGAGAGCCATCTGTTGAAGATACGATTTCAATTTTACGTGGCTTAAAAGAACGCTTTGAACTCCATCATGCGGTGAAAATTCATGACCGTGCCATCGTAGCAGCTGCTGAATTATCAAATCGCTATTTAACAGAGCGCTTCTTACCCGATAAAGCGATTGATTTAATTGACGAGGCATGTGCGATGATTCGTACAGAGATCGATTCTATGCCACAAGAGCTAGATGAAGTGACACGTCGTCAAATGCAGCTTGAAATTGAAGAGCAAGCATTAATGAAAGAAACGGATGCGGCTTCTGAAAAACGCTTGAAAAATTTACGTGAGGAATTACAGCAATTAAAAGATTCTTCTGCGTCAATGAAAACTCAGTGGGACAACGAAAAACATGCCTTGCAAGAAATTCAGGCGAAACGTGAGCTTTTAGACCAAAAACGGAATGAACTTGAAAAAGCGGAATCAGAGTATGATTTAAATAAAGCCGCTGTATTGCGTCATGGTGAAATTCCACAATTGAAAAAAGAATTAGAAGAATTAGAGCAAAAATTAACAGAAACAGGCGACACACGCTTACTTCGTGAAGACGTGACATCAGATGAAATCGCGGCCATTGTATCGCGCTGGACAGGTGTACCGGTAACGAAAATGCTTCAAAGTGAACGCGAAAAATTACTCGCACTTGGTGATACGTTACACAAACGTGTCGTTGGGCAAGATGATGCAGTGAAGTTAGTAACAGAAGCAGTATGGCGTGCACGTGCAGGCATCCAAGATCCGAATAAACCAATTGGCTCATTCCTCTTCTTAGGTCCAACAGGTGTCGGTAAAACAGAGCTTGCGAAAGCATTAGCTGAGCAATTATTCGATTCAGAGGATCATTTTGTCCGTATTGATATGAGTGAATACATGGAAAAACATAGCGTTTCTCGTTTAGTCGGAGCACCTCCAGGCTATATCGGCTATGAAGAAGGCGGTCAATTAACTGAGCAAATTCGTCGCAATCCATATGCGGTTGTGTTACTTGATGAAATCGAAAAAGCTCATCCAGATGTGGCTAACATTTTACTCCAAATTTTAGATGATGGCCGCATTACAGATGGTCAGGGACGTACGGTCAACTTCACAAATACGGTTGTCATTATGACATCGAACTTAGGCTCACATTATTTACTTGAAATGAATGACTCAAATGAACACGCAACTGAAGACTTAGTGATGGCTGAATTGAAACGTCATTTCAAACCAGAGCTATTAAACCGTCTGGATGATATCGTGATGTTCCATTCATTATCAGGCGAGCATTTTGTGAAAATTGCTGACAAATATTTGAATTCATTACGTAAACGTTTAGCTTCTCAAGAAATAAATCTAGTGATTGAGCCAGAAGTGTTAGATTGGATTGCGAGTGAAGGGGTGGACCCAGCATTTGGTGCACGTCCATTACGTCGCTTTATCCAACGTCATGTTGAAACGGTTGTCGCACGTGAATTGTTACGTGGCGATACATTACCTGGTGCAACATTAACGGTTTACTTGGATAACGGTGAAGCGAATATTCGCGTTGACAATGTAGCATAATAATCTATTGAGAGAACTGTAAAAGCATACAGTTCTCTTTTTTTCGTGCTACACTAAATGAAAAAAGGGGGCAGACGATGACGAAAATTTTTGCCCATCGTGGATTTCGCGCGATGTATCCAGAAAACACATTATTAAGTTTTCAAAATGCATTTGAGTTAGGGGTCGATGGCATTGAACTTGATGTTCATATGACGCGTGATGGTGAGTTAGTCGTCATTCATGATGAATCGCTGAAGCGAACGATTGGGGTAGACGGAGAAGTGATTGATTATACGTATGCGGAACTTAAAAAATTTCGTGCAGCCGCGGCTTTTCGTGAGCATAAAAATTATGACGGCACGTGGGAGGCGGAGCGCATTCCGACGCTTCGACAAGTCTTAACGCTTCATCAAAAGTATCCGCAAGTAATCGTGAATATTGAGCTGAAAACAAATGTTTACACATATGATGGCATTGAACAGAAGGTACTGGCATTAGTCGATGAGCTAAAGACGCCACACGTCATTTACTCATCGTTTCATTTGCCGACAATTTTACGCATTCGTGACATAGCACCAGCCGCAAAAATTGCTTGGCTAATCGAGGATGACATTGCGCTTCTATCTGATTATAAGCGCCATTTCCAATTGGATGCGCTCCATATTAGTAAAAAGCTCGTATTAAAATATCAAGAACAATGGCAAGATTTATTGCCAACATTACGTGTCTGGACGGTCAATGATGCCGCACAGATCGAAGAATTTCTCGCGTTAGGCGTCGATACCATTATGACCGATACGCCAGATGTGGCATTAGCGCTACGACAATAAAAAAGGACGGATTCGCTATGATGGCGGGTCCGTCCTTTTTGAAAGTAAAAAGCCTCGACAAATGTCGAGACTTCTGATTAGTGGTCTTCGCGACCGATTGCTTTTGGCGATTCGCTTGGAATTACGGCATCAATGATGATTAATAATACAGCGAATACTAATGACATGATTAAGCCTTGGTTCCAGTCTGGAGTACCTTGGTTGATTGCGCTAACTACGTAGTTCAATACAGATACTAAGATGACTGACCAGATTACTAAGAAAATGTATCTCATGATTTTGTTTTCACCTCTAAGTTACTATTCTATCTGTCTTATCATACCATAACTACATTAAGCATTGAAATACTGTTTTTGAATAAATAAAGGCGATTTTCCATTGTTCGTATTTCTATAGTTGCAATTTTTAGTCTTATTATCTATAATTATGACCAGATACTAATATTTGATTATAAAGGTGGTTACGTTATGAACGCAGGGTTTATTGGTGTAGGGCGTTATGTACCAGAAAAAGTCGTGACGAACTTTGACTTAGAAAAAATCGTTGATACAAATGATGAATGGATTCGTACACGTACAGGCATTGAAGAACGCCGTATTGCGGGCGATGATGTGGATACGTCAGATATGGCCTACGAGGCAGCAAAACAAGCAATTGAACATGCGGGGATTTCTCCAGAGCAAATTGGCTTGATTTTAGTTGCGACGGTAACGCCAGATCAGCCTTTCCCATCTGTAGCATGTATGTTACAAGATAAATTGGGTGCCACAAATGCAGCAGCAATGGATATTTCAGCGGCATGTGCTGGCTTCATGTATGGGGCTATCACAGCACAACAATTTATCGCAACAAATACATATGATTATGTGTTAGTGATAGGTGTGGAGAAACTATCAAAAATCACAGACTGGTCAGACCGTAATACAGCTGTCTTATTCGGTGATGGTGCTTGTGCTGCTGTAATGGGCAAAGTATCAGAAGGCCGCGGGATTTTATCATTTGATTTAGGCGCAAAAGGTGCTGGCGGTAAATATTTATATGAAGATGAAAACAAGCATATCATTATGAATGGTCGCGAAGTCTTCAAGTTTGCAGTACGTCAAATGGGTGAATCTGCACTAAAGGTTGTTGAGCAAGCAGGCTTACAAAAAGAAGATGTTGATTTATTAATTCCACACCAAGCGAATATTCGCATTATGAACTCAGCACGTGAACGCCTAGGCTTACCAGAAGAAAAAATGTCATCTGTTATTGCGAAATATGGGAATACATCAGCGGCTTCCATTGGTAATGCTTTAGTTGAAGAATTAGAAAATGGTAAAATTAAAGACGATGATTTACTTGTTTTAGTAGGTTTCGGTGGCGGCCTAACATGGGGCGCAATCGCACTAAGATGGGGGAAATAATATGAAAGTGGGGAACGAAATGACGAAGAAGCGCGTAGTAATTACAGGAATGGGTGCAATTACACCGGTAGGTAATAATGTAGCAGATAGCTGGAATGCAGTGAAAAATGGTCAATCAGGTGTGGGACCACTTACACGTATTGATGCAGATAAATTTAACGCAAAAGTAGCGGCACAAGTAAAAGATTTTGATATTGAACAATATATTTCAAAAAAAGATGCGCGTAAAATGGACCGCTTTACACATTATGCGATTGCCGCAGCAAAAGAAGCAGTAGACGATGCAGCACTTGAAATCAATGATGATAATGCAGCAGATATCGGCGTATGGCTAGGCTCAGGTATTGGCGGTATGGAAACATTCGAACAACAATACAAAAACCTAACTGAAAAAGGGCCACGTCGTGTGAGTCCATTCTTCGTACCAATGATGATTCCGGATATGGCAGCAGGACAAGTATCGATTTTACTAGGTGCGAAAGGCATTAACACATGTACCGTAACTGCTTGTGCAACAGGGACTAACTCCATTGGTGATGCCTTCAAAGTTATCCAGCGTGGTGATGCTGTTGCGATGATTACAGGTGGTACAGAAGCGCCAATTACCGAACTAGCGGTTGCGGGCTTCTGCTCAAATACAGCGTTATCGACAAATCCGGACCCACAAACAGCAAGCCGTCCATTTGATAAAGACCGCGATGGCTTCGTTATCGCAGAGGGTGCAGGTGTCGTTGTTCTTGAAGAGCTTGAACATGCGCTGGCACGTGGTGCAAAAATTTATGCAGAAGTTGTTGGTTACGGTGCATCAGGGGATGCTTACCATATTACAGCACCTGCACAAGATGGTAGTGGCGCAATGCGTTCAATGCAACAAGCATTGAAAGATGCAGGCGTTGAGCCTTCAGCAGTTGATTATATTAACGCACATGGTACAAGTACATATTATAATGATATGCTTGAAACATTAGCGATTAACAATGTCTTTGGTGACCACGCGAAAAAATTAGCGGTTAGCTCAACAAAATCAATGACAGGTCATATGCTTGGCGCAGCTGGCGGTATTGAAGCCATTTTCTCTGCATTAGCCATTAAAGAAAGCATCGTGCCTCCAACAATTAACCTTGTGAACCAAGCGGAAGAATGCGATCTTGATTACGTGCCAAACGAAGCGCGTGAAATGAACGTAGACTATGCACTAAGCAATTCATTTGGTTTTGGTGGACATAATGCCACATTATTATTTAAAAAATACGAAGCGTAAGCGACTTCTTATTATCAACTCGTCATCTCTAGGTGACGAGTTTTTTTGCGTAAAAAAAGGCTACGAAATTTTCGTAGCCTCTTTTGAATGGTCTATTAGTGACGGCTGCCGCGGCCTAAGCCCATAGCATCTTCCATTCGTTGGATCGTTGCATTTGCGATGGCATTGGCTTTTTCAGCGCCTTCATCTAAAATACGGTCTAATTCTTCTGAATCGATTAATTCATTGTAACGCGCTTGAATCGGTGCTAAATGATCGATGACCACTTGTGCGACGCCGGCTTTAAAATCACCGTAGCCTTTACCGTCATATTTAGCGACAACGTCTTCTGTTGAGCTATTTGTTAATGCTGCTTCGATATCGATTAAGTTGGATACGCCTGGTTTATTTTCTTTGTCATAGCGTACGATACCTTCAGAATCTGTTACAGCTGATTTAATTTTCTTCTCGATTTGTTTTGGTGTATCTAATAAACGAATTGTCGCTTTTGCATTCGCATCTGATTTAGACATTTTCTTCGTAGGGTCTTGTAATGATTTAATACGACGACCTGCTTTAGATAATGCGATATCGGGAATTTTGAATGTTTTTTTATAACGTTTGTTGAATCGTTCCGCTATATCGCGTGTTAATTCGATATGTTGTTTTTGATCATCACCAACTGGTACGATGTCTGTATTATATAGAAGAATATCGCCAGCCATTAATGGTGGGTATGTTAAAAGTGCTGCTAAAACAGTTTCGTTTGTACCAGCGGCTTTTGCTGATTTATCTTTAAATTGTGTCATGCGCTCTAATTCACCAATAGAAGTAACACATTGTAGCATCCAGCCGGCTTGCGCATGTGCTGGAACTTCTGATTGGATGAATAAAATCGATTTCTCTGGATCAATACCAACAGCAATATACATTGCTGCTAAGCTACGAATGTTTGAACGAAGCTCTTTCGGGTCTTGTTGAATCGTAATTGCGTGTTGGTCGACGATACAGTAGATTGCATCGCCCTGATCTTGAAGCTCTGGAAATTGTTTGATTGCGCCAATATAGTTACCTAATGTGATGACGCCTGTTGGTTGTACACCTGAAAAAATACGTTTTGCCATTGTGGTTTCCTCCTCAAAATAAAAAAAACATCATGCTCCCTATCAATAGGGACGAATGATGTTTAAAATCCGCGGTACCACCCAAGCTTGTCGATAAATCGACCACTCTACCTCTTAACGCGAGGAACGAACTTAGGTACTGAATATTTCACTAAGTTAACTCGGAAGTCCATTCTATACAATGCATAATCTGTTTACACCAACCACAGACTCTCTAGGTATGCTCATTATATATACTACTCTTCGTCTTCGTTTTCATATGTCAGCGTTGTGCTGTAGAGCCATTATAATACAGCTTTTTTTAAATTACAACATGTAGATAGTTCGGTCCTTTGACGGATTAATTTTTTAAATTCATTCGGTACAATAAGAAAAATGAAACCAAAATGACGGTCTAAACGTATAATAGAAAGAGTAAAATAAATTACTTATTTTCATTGATAGTAATCTAATTGAGAATGAAGAATCTTTAAAATTAGGTTTAAAGGCTTATCAACTAGGGAACATTAGTAAGGTAGTTTATTTTTGTTCCAACTAAAAAATGGTAAAAAGAAACTTTTTTTACTAAAATGTAGCTTTAGAAAATGATTATAAAATAATTTAAAATATCCTATATTCAAAGTAATGAAGTTGTTGTATAATGAAGTTAGACCTCTTTATTAGAGTCATTCTAATTTAATAATTCGGTTACACATTTTGAAAGGATGTGTTTGAACATGATGGTAACATTATTTACATCACCAAGTTGTACTTCATGTCGTAAAGCAAAAGCATGGTTAGAAGAACATGAAATTCCATATACAGAACGTAATATTTTCGCAGAACCACTAAGCATTAGTGAAATCAAAGAGATTTTACGTATGACAGAAGATGGCACCGATGAAATCATTTCAACGCGCTCAAAAATCTTCCAAAAATTAAATGTTGATTTAGAAACATTACCTCTAAATAAACTGTACGAATTAATTCAAGAAAATCCAGGACTATTACGTCGTCCGATTATTTTAGATGAAAAACGTTTACAAGTTGGCTATAACGAAGATGAAATTCGTCGTTTCTTACCTCGTAAAGTACGTGCTTATCAATTACAAGAAGCACAAAAAATGGTCAACTAAGCGTATTTAAACATGCAGCTAGGAGAAACAGCTCCTAGCTGCTTTTTCTTTAAAAGGTGCTTTGAAACTTTTTCTTTTCTTTTTTAAGGAAAAGGAATTACAATAGTAGTAGCTATACTTCGAAAGCAGATATTTGATGCAACATCTTCTTATAGAAGTAACCGAAAGGAGTTGTGTAATATGGATATTGAACGTATTAACGAAAACACACTGAAACTTTTCATTTCTTATACAGACATTGAAGAGCGAGGTTTTACGAAGGATGAAATCTGGTATAACCGCGATAAAGGTGAGGAACTCTTTTGGGTTATGATGGATGAGATTAGTGAAGAAGATCAATTTGAAATTGATGGCCCACTTTGGATTCAAGTTGTGGCAAAGGAAATCGGCCTTGAGCTGACAGTCACAACAGCGAAGCTTACACAAGAGGGCTTAGAAGACTTACCATTTGGCCCAGGAAAATTACCACCTGGCTTACCAGGCTTGTTTGATTTAGATCAACAAAATGCAAAAGAGCTAGATAACTTCTTGGAAGAAAATTTTGGCGATTCAACATTTGAGTTTGTGTTTGAATTAAAAGATTTCGATGATTTAATTCATCTATCTGAGCGCCTAGAGCACACAGAAGACGTCGACAATCGATTATTTGAACAAGACGGCAAATATTATCTATATATCCACTTCGATGAAGAGGGGGACAAGGATGATCGTTTAGACTTCTTAAGTGTCGTAACAGAGTGCGCGAAAGAAGCGAATACGACTATCCATGTACTAGAAGAATATGCGAACGTTATTATTGCAGCAGATGCCTTTAATACGGTGCGTAAATATTTCTAATAAAAAAGAAGCTTTGGACAAATTACAGTCCTAAGGCTTCTTTTTTTATTGCATTTTAAGAACCAATTTTTTACAATTATAAAGAGGTGATGCTTATGTTAGTTGCCTATGATGAAAAACGACAATTCATCATACTAGATACGACAATGAATCGCGAGCAGTTACGACAAGCACGTAAAACACAACATTATTATTGCCCCGCATGTCATCAAGCACTACAACTTAAAATCGGTACGAAAAACACCCCTCATTTCGCTCATCACAAGCAAAGTGCCTGCAGTCATTATTTTTCAGAAAATGAGACGACCACGCATATTGCGGGCAAGCAGCAACTGTATGATTTCTTTTCACAACTTGGCGCCCCGCAATTAGAAGCTTATCTTCCACAAATCCAACAGCGCCCAGACATTTTATATGAGCGCACAGCAATTGAATTCCAATATAGTCGATTGACGCATGAACGCTTTTTAGAGCGCAACGCCGGCTATGCCTCTATCAATCTCACGCCACTTTGGCTACCTTATAGTCAACCAAAGGAAAACGGCTTAGCCATCGTCTCCTTATCCCGAGATATTCAAAAATATCGCCACAATGACACCTTACTCACTTATAATCCCAATACTGAACAATTCATTTATTATAGTGCGCTTATTGGTATAACCACCACACAATTTTTAGCGAAAATCACTGTTTTACCAAAGCAACATCAGACGTGGCCATTTCGCACGCCGCGACTGCTGACACGGGATGAATTTGAGCTGTTTATGCAGTTATGGTATGAGCAACGGCGTAAATTAATTCAGCATTATATGCGTTATCGTAGAGGTACGCAGGATATGTTACTACGTTTTGTTTATGAACGCCGTCTTGCTTTACTTGCGCTTCCAGAGGCAATTGGGGTCCCAACAGATTTTGATGTTGAAGTGCAGCCTGCCATCGACTGGCAAATCATATATTACTATGATTATTTTCCACAAGGCATCGATGCTTTTTTAGCGCAGCATGACACACCTAGAGTAAAAGTAGAAGCCTATGAGCAGTTCCTTCAACAGCTACATACACGAAAAGTATCACAAAATGAGCTGTTGTATAGTCAATTCATTGCATTTAAGGGGTATAATTGAGAAAATATAGCTAACTAAATTTATTTAGGAATGCGAAATAATAGGAGGGCTTTTATTATGACAGAAACGAAGAAAATTCCTACGCGTGACGAGGTGCCGGTTGAAAAAACATGGCGTCTTGAAGATATTTTTGCGACGGATGATGCGTGGGATGCAGAGTATAAAGAAGTTGAAGCATTAAGTGACAAAGCGAGCGACTTTCAAGGTACATTAAAAGACGGTGCAGAGGCAATGCTTGCGGCATTTAACTACCGCGATGAACTATATGCACGATTAAGCCGCCTATATGCGTATTCTCATATGCGTTACGATCAAGATACAACAAATAGCTTCTACCAAGCGATGGATAGCCGCGGTAAAACATTATTAGCGAAAGCGTCAACAAGCATCGCATATTTAACACCTGAAATTTTAGCATTAGACGAGTCGGTAGTAGATGGCTACTTAGCAGAAAATGAAGCGCTTCGTTTATATAAAGTAGAACTTGATGAATTAAAAGCACAGCGTCCGCATGTTTTACCAGCGGAGCAAGAAGCGTTACTTGCACAAATGAGTGAAGTAACAGGTGCTTCTGCCAATACATTTGGTATGTTAAATAATGCCGATTTAGAATTCCCGGTAATTGAAGATGAAAACGGCGAGCAAGTACAATTAACGCATGGTAACTACATTCAATTTCTTGATAGTGATGACCGTGCAACACGCGAACGTGGCTTCCGTGCAATGTACGAAACATATGGCAAATTTTTAAATACATTTGCGACAACATTAACAGGGAATGTGAAGCGTCATAATGTCTCTGCACGTATTCGTAAATATGATTCTGCACGTCATTCAGCGCTTAGCAACAACCAAATTCCTGAAAAAGTGTATGATCAATTGTTAGATACCGTACACAAAAACTTACCGCTTCTTCATAAATACATCGGCCTGCGCAAAAAAGTTTTAGGCGTCGATGAGCTGCATATGTGGGATATTTACACACCACTTGTGAAGGAAGCGAAATTTGAGCTTACGTATGAAGATGCGGCACAAACAATGGTGAAGGCACTTGGTACAATGGGTGAGGAATATACAGCCATCTTAAAGAAAGCATTAGAAGATCGCTGGGTTGACGTAGTTGAAACAAAAGGGAAACGTAGCGGGGCTTATTCTTCAGGGACATACGGCACAAACCCTTATATTTTAATGAACTGGCAAAACAACTTGGACAATCTTTACACATTAGTGCATGAGTTTGGGCATAGTGTGCATAGCTACTTCACACGTAATAATCAACCATTCGTCTATGGTGATTATTCCATCTTCGTAGCAGAAGTTGCCTCTACATGTAACGAAGAATTATTAACAGAGTATTTACTACAAACAGTGGAAGATGAAAAACTTCGTATTTATGTATTAAATCACTGGTTAGAAGGCGTTCGTAGCACGATTATTCGCCAAGCAATGTTTGCGGAGTTTGAGCATGTTATTCATGAAATGGATGCATGCGGGGAAGCGCTAACAGCTGAATCGATGACAACGGTTTATTATGAATTAAATAAACAATACTTCGGTGACGATATGGTAGTAGACGAAGAAATCGGCCGCGAATGGGCACGAATCCCTCACTTCTATTACAATTACTATGTTTACCAATATGCGACTGGTAAATCTGCGGCAATTGCTCTTAGTAAACAAATTCTTGAAGAAGGTCAACCAGCTGTCGAGCGTTATATTAATAACTTCTTAAAAGCAGGTTGCTCAGATACGCCAATTAATGTTTTACGTGCAGCAGGTGTTGATATGGAATCAGCAGCGCCAATTCAAGCAGCATTTGATTTATTTGAAGAACGTTTAGCAGAATTAGAAAAATTATTACTAAAATAATCGTTTCCTAACGTAACGAAAACACGTGCTAACTTTTTTAGGTGGCACGTGTTTTTTGGTGAGAAAACACATGAAATAGCATGAAGTTATGCCGAAGCTTAGTGTTTACTCGCTATCCATTCATTTAAATTAGCAGAAATCTAGCTAAGGTGTTTAATAAAAATAACACAGGAGAATATAACAGTGTGACGATTTAAGTCCTATGAAAATTAGTTAAAATAAAGAACAGGAAAATTGTGAAAATTAACTTATTGACAATTTTATGTATAACTTCCTCTTATATTAAATATGAATGATTTATAGCAGTAATGATTGGATAATGTCCATGTAATGTAAACGGTTTCTTTGTGTCTGAATTATGAACATGCCTTAAAAACGTTGCTATAACAAGGATTCCATGCTAAAGTAATAGACGTGAAATAAATCACAACAAACATACACCCCTTTGTTTGAACGTGAACATTTCTCCCATCCCCTTTGTGAAAATGAGTGTCTCTCGTAGAGTCACTCATTTTATTTTTTAGTAAAAAATCGCTATAAAATATAAAAAAACCTCGAGAGCTTTGTCTCTCGAGGTTTTTTATTTGAGTTGCCACAGTGACATACTATCACAGGCAAGGCGTGAAATCTTTTGCTGTAGCATACGTTTTTTTAGTTCGCGCTCAGCCAGTTTTTCAGGAATATTATAAATCGCTGCTACTTCTTCAGTAGATAATGTTTGATACTGTTTAAATAAAATTTCTAGTTCTGGAGGATTCGTTGGAATTAATTGTTCGTCCACCATTTCCTCTAAAATATGCTCATACACTTCAAAGTCATAAGAGCCAGATACTTTTAATCCTTCATCTTCAATATTTTCATTGAAAAAGACAAAACTAGGCACTTCATTTACTTCCATTTCACGCGTCACACATAAATCACTTTGGAATGCGCGTGTTGCTTCCATCGAACGGAAGTCGGACTTAAACTCCATCATATCTAAACGACATTGTTCAGCAATTTCATTTAATGTAGAACAAGAGCAGACATTTTTTGCATTGATCATCGCATATTCCTGTAGTTTCATTAAGAAACGATAGCCTGCTTTTTTTCCTTGTAATTCGGCTGCTTTCACAGCAATTGACGGCAAGACAGGATGTGAAACATCGATTAAGTCAGAATCTGATGGAGAGCTATTAAGTTGTTGGCAAGCAGTATTCAACGATGCAAGCTCCGTGCTTAAAATAAAACGGAGTGTAAAATAATGACCGTAGCGCACTTGTAAGCGACGGATTGTCGATTGTAAGTGCCAGCTGCCAGGATGTAATAAGTCCACAAATACATAAAGTTCGATTGGTTTATTAAAGGAAGTAGTTGATGGTGCTACTTGCTCAGTCACAAATTGTACATTTGCCACGATTTATACCTCCTCGTTTGAATCCTCAGCGTTGATCATATGGTGTGCAGTTAAAACAAGACGCTTGTAGTAGATTTCGCGGAATTTACCGTCTAAACCTACCTCGTCCATTGCCTCATACATGCATTCAAGCCATGCCTGTGCGCGTTCAGGTGTAATTTCGAAATTCATGTGACGTGCGCGCATCATTGGATGTCCGTGTTCTTCAGTATATATATTAGGCCCACCTAAGTATTGTGTTTGAAATTGTTTTTGCTTGCGGGCAGTTTCTGTTAAATCATCAGGGAATATTGGCTTTAGCTTTGGATTTTTCGCTACTTTCGAATAAAAAGAATCGATTAAATCCGAAAGCTTTTCGGCACCAATCTCCTCATATGGAATAATCGGTTTTTGAATCATATGGGATGCTCCTTTGCTTTAGCTGTAATTCTATTTTATCAACAGGTACATAATTTCTCAAACAAATGGTATTTTCTATAAAACATAGACAATTGCTTGTTGATGGAAAATAAGAAAAAACGAAGGAAAAGAACCGATAAGGTAGCTTTTCCTTCGTTTTTAAGCGTTGTAATTTGTCATGATTTTTGAGACGTAGTTTTGTGTTTCATTGAATGGAGGGATACCACCATACTTTGAAACATTACCCGGGCCGGCATTGTAGCCAGCGAGCATCAGCTCATAGCTACCAAATTTATCATACATTTGTTTTAAGTATTTTGTGCCAGCCATAATGTTTTGTTCTGCATCACGTGTATTCGTTACGCCAAGATACTGTGCTGTCGCGGGCATTAATTGCATTAGACCTGCTGCGCCAACAGAGCTTGTCGCGTTTGTATTGAAATTCGACTCTTGTTTAATAACCGCTTTAATCATTTTCTCAGGAATTCCGTATGTAAGGGAAGCCTTTTGAATGATAGCATCGTATTGCGTTGTAGGGCCTGTAGATGTTGATGCAACGGAATCGGTCGTTGACGGTGTCGTTGCTTGTGTAGCTACAGAATTCGTAGCTGTGGCTTGAACGCTAGCAGGTGTATAGGCAGCGGTTGAGCCGTTATACAGTGCAGCGGTTGAGCCTAGCACGTTAGCAAGTGATGATAAATCAATGCCGGACTGCTGTGCGGTCGTTGCGAAATGATTTGCTGCTGATAATAATTGCGTTAATGCGGTAGTAACATCGCCTGTTTGTGATGCAGTATTACTAAGGCTACTTGTTAGCCCAAGTGACTGTGATGTATTGCGTGATGAAGTTGTTCCAAGCGCCTGGCTAAGGAGTGCAGAAAAGTCCGTTGTATTCGTTGATGACGTGTCAGATGAACTTCCGTAAGCACTACCAACTGATTGCAGGGCCTGAGCTTGAATCAGTGATTGAATGGCAGAAACGTCCAAAGATTAAATCCCTCTCTTTCGATTCATTGCAGCGACGAAGCGCGCAACTTTCTTTTGTGCGTGACGTGTTGCAATGCCGTATTCTTTTAGCAGCTCGGTAAAAATTACTTTACCAGCTGCTTCATCGGTTACTTCATACTCAAGCTCATAATCTTCTGTATCAGCATAAATTGAGTGATCGAGTACGAGTAACCCACCTTTATAGTTTATTTCGGCACGAGTTGTTGAAAGTGTACCTAGAAGTTGTAAATTTTCTTCATTCACACTACGTTCTGCAAGTCGTTCATGCACTTCTTTTGCATCGATGACGGCATTACCCGCTAGCACTGCACGGACGTGAGCTTCAGCTAATAAGTCGGTAGTCTCTAATAAGCCGATACCACCAGCAGGCTCTTTTAATGTACATTCAAAGCGGTCTGCCACCTCACGAATACGCAAGCCACATTTTTGATTGCGTAAGGCAAAATCTGCCGTATCAAAATAATGATTAGCCTGTGTATGAAAATTTTCCTTTGTTAATTGAAAAGCGTTTTTCAATGCTTCAAATTCCTCTTTTGTTAGCATATTTTTAAATTCAATTTCTAATTCCTTTGACATTTCACATCATCCTCTCGTTAAAAATTAATTATACGTTCTTTTTCAAATTTGGAAAATGCCAAAACCCACTCTTTCTTGTGAAAAAGGCCTTTAGAATATGGTAAAATAAATTAGGATATTCATGGAAGGGAAGATAGGCATTTGCGTAATTTATTAAAGGCTGCGTCTGCAGCAACAGAAAACTCAGTTGTACACTTTAACTTAAACACATTGCCACAAGGACAGCTGACTCCAGCTGGACAAATGATTACAGATTCAGATAATATGACATTCATTTATTTAATGGATGATGGTGAAGGCTATAGCTATGTATTATTTGACGAAGACGTGTGGCCTCAACTCGTCGAAGTATTAGCTTCAGATGAAGACCCTATCTTATCGTGGGGAACTCAACAAGCTGTTCTGACAAATTTCCGAGATGAATTAGAAGGATTAGTATACAATATTGAAGGCAACTCGAATTATGGCGAAGCTTTTTCACATGCTGTTGAGGAAGCCTTTGCGAGCATTTTAAGCGAGGCCTAAGAATTAGGGGGACTTGTCATGGGACAATGGGATCGGTTTTTACAGCCCTATAAACAAGCCGTTGATGAGTTAAAGATTAAGCTAAAAGGTATTCGTACACAGTTTCAGCGTAATAACGAAACGTCACCAATTGAGTTCGTAACGGGACGCGTGAAACCACTAGCGAGTATTTACGATAAAACGTTATCGAAGGGCTTGGTGTTTGAGCCATCAGAACGATTAGCACATGAGCTGCAAGACATTGCGGGCGTTCGTGTAATGTGTCAGTTTGTCGATGATATTCCGACTGTACTGGAGTTACTGCGTCAGCGTCACGATTTAAAAATCATTGAAGAAAAAGATTATATTACGAATGCTAAGCCGAGTGGTTATCGCTCGTATCATATTGTAGTCGAGTACCCAGTGGCGACGATTCAGGGGGAAATGATTATTTTAGCAGAAATTCAAATTCGTACATTGTCGATGAATTTCTGGGCATCTATTGAGCATTCATTAAACTATAAATATAAGGGCGTTTTTCCATCGGAGATTTCCGAACGTCTACAAAGTGCTGCTGAAGCGGCTTTTCGCCTCGATGAAGAGATGTCGCAAATTCGCGACGAAATTCATGAAGCACAAGCCTATTTTACAGAATACAAGGAGGCCTCTAAGCCAGTTGTTCGTGGCGAGAGTGGTCAGGATAAGGGGGAAAATGTATGAAGTTTGCCGTACAATCACGCAATGATCCACAATCAAATGAGTTAATGGAGCGAGCGATTGGTTATTTAACCGATTTTGGCTTAGAACTAGATGAAGAAAAACCAGATATCGTGCTATCCATCGGGGGTGATGGCACGCTATTACACGCGTTCCACCGCTATACGCATATGTTGTCAGAAGTTGCGTTTGTCGGCATTCATACAGGGCACCTAGGCTTTTATGCGGATTGGCAGCCAAATGATATTGAGAAGCTTGTTATTTCAATCGCAAAAGGTGAATACCGCATTAGCGAGTATCCATTACTTGAAGTAACGGTGAATTACCGTGACTCAGAAGAAAGTTTTACGTATTTAGCGTTAAATGAATCAACGGTTAAATCATCAGAAGTAACTCTTGTGATGGACGTTGTTTTAAATGGACGTCGCTTTGAACGCTTCCGTGGTGATGGTTTATGTGTGTCAACGCCATCTGGCAGTACGGCGTATAATAAGGCACTTGGTGGGGCGATTTTGCATCCATCTCTTGAGGCATTACAACTAACAGAAATGGCCTCAATTAATAACCGTGTATTCCGTACAGTCGGCTCTTCACTTGTATTGCCATCACATCATCATTGCCTATTAAAGCCCGTTAAAGCGGAAGATTTCATGGTAACCGTTGACCACGTGCAATTGCTACATAAAAATGTGAAATCCATCGAGTATCGTGTCGCAAAAGAAAAAGTTCGTTTTGCGCGCTACAAGGCATTTCCATTCTGGCAACGTGTACATGATTCATTTATTGACAGTGATTTAAAGGACTAATTATGGATAACCGATATACGATTACATTTACAGTAAAAGAACCAGTCTTACTAAGAAGTGCACTGCAGGGATATGGCATTTCAAAAAAAGCATTAACAGCGATTAAATTTCATGGTGGCGAAATAACTGTGAATGGTCAGGAGCAAAACGTACGCTATCGCTTAGAGGCGAACGATACGGTTGTTGTGAAGTTTCCTCGCGAGGAGCTGAGTGAGGGCTTAGTGCCTCAACAAGGTGATTTAGACATCATTTATGAAGATAATGAACTGTTAATTTTAAATAAAGCACCTTATCAAAGTACGATTCCATCACATGTGCATTTAGAGGGTAGCACCGCGGCTATTGTCGCAGGCTACTTCAAAGCGAAAAATATTCCTTCAACTGTACATGTTGTCAACCGGCTAGATCGTGATACATCGGGTCTGATGTGTGTTGCAAAGCATCGTCATATTCATCATATAATGAGCGCACAACAGCAGGCACATGAGATTTTTCGTGAGTATGAGGCGATTGTACACGGGCACGTCACAGAAGATGAGGCCTCTATTATTGCGCCAATTGGTCGTGTAGAGAATAGCATCATTGAACGAATGGTACGCGAGGATGGGCAGCATGCGCATACCGATTACCGCGTGTTACATCGTTTCGTGCATGAAGGTGAGCCGATGACGCATGTCCGCCTACGCCTACATACCGGACGTACACATCAAATCCGTGTGCATATGAAGCATATCGGTCACCCGCTTGTTGGCGATGACTTATATGGAGGTAAGCGAGATGCGATACCTCGCCAGGCGCTTCATTGTGTATGTTTACACTTAAAGCATCCCTTAACAAAGCAATCACTCGAATGGCATACAACATTGCCAGCAGATATGCAGTCATTATTAGTATAGAAATGAAAGAGGCCGTTTATACGTGCCTCTTTTTTGTGTGGAAATCCAAAAACACGTATTTTTAGGGAGTTAACAAACGAGGAGGAAAATGTTAGTATTAGCTTTGTTCAAAGAAACGTGTTATCCGAAAGGAGGGGACAATATGGTAGAAGAGCTAAAGGACCGTCAAGAAGAAGCATTTGATGAAGCGCGCTTGATTTCACTTTTGACAGAAGGAGAAATTGTGCTGTTTCGCGAAGAATTTTTAGACCTTCACCCATACGATCAAGGTCAATTTTATGAAAGGGTGGAGCCTGATATACGTCAGATCATCTATCAATATTTGTCCCCAAAAGAATTGGCAACGATTTTTGAGGCGATTGAGTTAGATGATGAGGAATACCCAATCTTTATCGCAGAAATGGAGCCAAGCTATGCGGCAGAAATGCTATCGGAAATGTATACCGATGATGCTGTCGACGTATTAAATGAGCTGGACCAAGACCAAACAAGTCATTTTTTAAAAATGATGGACTCAGAATCTGCACAAGACATTCGAGAATTATTACATTATGAAGAAGATACAGCAGGTGCCTTAATGACGACAGAATATGTTGCCGTTGCAGAGAACTCGACCGTTCGCTCAGCGATGACGATTTTGCGTAATGCCGCACCTGATGCAGAAATGATTTATTATATTTTCGTGGTAGACGACCGCAATCGATTGACGGGCGTTTTGTCATTAAGAGATTTAATTGTGGCGTCAGAGGATACGCTTATTCGAGACATTCGAAACGAGCGTGTCGTGAGCGCACAAGTAACAGATGACCAAGAAGATGTCGCACAAGTGATGCGTGATTATAACTTTGTGGCGTTACCAGTTGTTAATTCACGCAATGAAATTTTAGGGATTATTACCGTCGATGATATTATCGATGTTATCGATGAAGAAGCGGGCGAGGATTACTCAAAACTTGCCGGGGTATCTGATATGGAAACCTTCGATAAAAGTCCTTTTTCAGCGGCAAAAAAACGATTGCCTTGGCTTGTTTGTTTATTATTTTTAGGCATGATTACGGCCAATTTAATCGATTTATTTACCGGCACTTTAGCAAAAGTCGCGTTACTTGCAGCATTTATTCCACTGATTGGCGGTACATCCGGAAATAGTGGTACGCAAGCACTAGCCGTTGCTGTTCGTGGTATTGCGACAGGGGATGTCGAAGAAGAAAGTAAAATGAAACTTGTCATTCGAGAGCTGCTTACGGGTATTATTATGGGGCTTGTATGTGGTGTCATTGCGCTTGGTATCGTATTCTTCTGGCAACATGAGCTACTTCTTGGCGCGCTTGTCGGTGTTGCCATTTGCTGCTCGATTGTTGTTGCAACCGTTGCGGGAACATTGATTCCATTAGTGATGGACCGCATGAAAATTGACCCTGCTGTTGCATCCGGTCCATTTATTACGACATTAAATGATATTACGAGTATTTTAATTTATTTAGGTATCGCAACTTTATTCATAGATAAGTTGATGTGATAAAAAACACAGGAAAGTATTGAGAAATATACTTTCCTGTGTTTTTTTTATTTCCTTAGAACTAATAATGAAAAATGGAACATAGACCTAGTTTGTAAAACCTCTTCAGAAGGAATAATAAATTACAGAAAGGAGGTAGTTAGTATGGGCTATATTTTACCGACCACACCGTTGCAATATGCGGATTATGCTAATCGTTTAGCTTTGAAAGATCAGCGTTTTACTTATATTGAAGGGGTGCAAGCAGTAGAGGCACAGCAGTGTTTTCATGCGGAGGTACGCAGACAGCAAGAGCGCTTGTTGATGAAGCAAGAGCGTGAAAAACGCCGTCAGCATATTCCCGTTCCTACTGCTACCTCTACAGAAGAAGTAGTCAGGTATCGACCAAAACCAATGTCGACGGCAGAAATTGTTGGCAAAGGCTTTGTTATCAATGCATATGCATAATTATATATGCCTGTAGCGGGTTGCTACAGGTTTTTCTATGCGCAAAAAAGGCAGGAATCGTTACTAAACGATTTCTGCCTTTGCATGTTTAAATTTCTTTTTCAATCGCACGATGCGGAATATAATTATCCATAAACTCGGGCGATGTGACGCGAAATCCTTGCTTTTCATAAAAGGGAATCGCATGAATTTGTGCATGGATTTTAATTAAAGAGACATTCGGGAAATTTTCACGGATAAATGCTTCGATTGTCTGCATCATTTGGACACCAATTTGCTTACGTCTAAATTTCGGTAGTACCGAAAGACGTTCGACTTTTACGCTGTATGATTTCTCATCAACGATAATTCGACTTGCTGCGATTGGTGACTCATTATAATAAGCAACAATATGTGTCGCAATTTTATCGAGGTCATCCATTTCAAGTGGCAATGGAAGTCCTTGTTCTTTCACGAATACCTCTTTTCGAATAAAAAAGGCATCTTCTTTTTCTTGCTCAGATTGTGCGATTTTGACAATGACATCTTGCAAATTACTCACCTCGTAAACGGTACGTTTCGTAAACTGACCAAGAACCATTTTCTAGTTGGTAAAGTAAATGAATGCGGCTAATTGTTTCTGTGAAATCGATATTTCCCATCCCAATTTGACCGAAAATGTCATCGTGCTCACTAGCAGATAGCCCTTGTGCTAATGTAATATGTGGCACAAATTTATGTGGTGGTTGACCACCAAAAGGCTCTTTATATAGCAGTTCATGGATGTTTTCTAGCTCAGGTGTTGGATTGATTTTTAGATAAATCGCATTTGTAACAGGTGAGAATGAACTCGCTTTTCCAATATGAATTTCAAACGGTTTTAACTGACTAGCTGATTCATGCAGTTGTTCTGCAAGCTCTTGTAACGTTGTGTCGTTGGCCTCACCAGCTGAGCGCAATGTAATATGCGGCGGAATCTGTGCGTAGTGTGAGTCATAACGTTTGCGATAAGAGTTCGCAAAATCTTGTAATTCTTTTGATGGAAAAGCAACAATACCATAATTCATGAAAAAAGCCTCCTTAAAATAACAGTTATCGTAATTTTTAGTATAACAGAAAAACGGCGAAAAATTTAGCGAGAGCATAGGGAATTACAGCAAAAAGTTTTGTATGAAGGCGCGGTGTAGGTCAGGCTGCCACATTTTCCACGTATGGTCACCTTCTAATTCGATATAATACAAATTAAATTCACGTGCCACCATTAGTGCATGTAGCTCGCGGTTAGGCGTTAGAAAATCTTTTATTTTATGGTCAGTTGTGCGCACTTCTGTTTCTTTTTTGCCAATTGCATGATAGATTGTATAGTCCTGAACGTTTTGTACATTCCGAACAATTTCCATTACTTCTTCATTGACATAAGGAGAATGCATAATGACATGGTGGAATGTTTCAGGATGACGAAGCGCTGCAAGTAGTGAAATGGTTGCGGCTTGTGAATCACCTATTAATGTACGAGCTTCTGGCGCATCTTCGGTTGAATAATTGTCGTCTAAATAAGGAATGAGCTCCTTTGTTAGAAATGTTAGATAGGCCTCATGTTTAATGCCACTAGGTAAATATTTATCGCGGCGGTCTTGGACACTTTTATAAGGAATTGCGACAAAAATGGTGTCTTCGATATCACCATTTTCAATCAATTCGTTCATGACTCCTGAAACACGACCAAGCTGGATATAATCTTTGCCATCTGCAGCAATAATGACAGGATAGCTCATCATTGGGGTGTAGTCTGCAGGTAAATAAATATAAATTGTTAGTTCTTCAGCTAACGAATCGCTGTAAAATGAAAATTCTTTGATGGTACCAGTTTCCACGAAAGAAACCTCCTTTATCAATTGTAGGAGAATTGTATCATACAATCATAGTAAGTTATAATAGGAAGCATTGAGATAAATGCAACATAGAAAGAAGGAATTAATTTATGTTTAATCGCGCGTTAAAAGTGCCGTCTAAAGAAGTAACAGAAGCCACATATAAGGCGCTTGAACGTCGTGGTGTGACTGTACGGGATATCGCCGAAATTGTCTATACTGTGCAAGCACCGTATAGTAAAGGCCTGACAATCGAGCACTGTGATCAATCGGTGCATAAAGTATTAGGGAAACGTGAAATTCAGCACGCTATTTTAGTCGGCATTGAACTAGATGAATTAGCGGAAAAAGGCTTATTATCACAGCCATTACAGCAACTAATTGTTTCAGATGAAAGTTTATTTGGAATCGATGAAACGATTGCGGTTGGAGCAGCACAATCATATGGTAGTATTTCACTGACGACATATGGCCATTTAGATAAAGAAAAAATCGGTATCATTAATAAATTAGATGTCAAAGATGGTGACAAGGTTCATACATTTTTAGATGATTTAGTCGGTAGTATTGCAGCGGCGGCATCATCACGTTTAGCACACCAAATTCGTGATTTAGAAGAACGTGGCGAGACATTGCCACAATATGAATTCGTTTAAAACGCAAGGGTTGCATTGTCAGCCCTTTTTTTATTCGTTAAAATAAACGGAGTGAGAGGGAGGACGTTATATGAAAAAAATAATAGGATTATTCGTGGCAGCTGCGCTATTTGTATTAGCAGGTTGTACAGAACCGAACACGTTGACATCATCAACTACGGGTTCAAACGAACAAAAAATAGTAGGCGAACAAGTGGAAGTTGTTAGTGTCATGGATGGCGACACAATGAAGGTAAAGTATGATGGTAAAGTATCGAGCGTGCGTTTTTTATTAATTGATGCACCAGAAATGTATCATAAACAGCTCGGAGAACAGCCATTTGGGAAAGAAGCCCAAAAGCGAAATCGTGATTTAATTAATAACGCGGAAGTAGTGTCACTTGAGTTTGATAAAACGGGTGACAAAGAAGATAAATACGGACGTTTATTAGCATATGTTTATGTGGACGGTAAAAGTGTACAGGAGCAGCTAATTAAAGAGGGACTTGTACGTGTAGGCTATGTTTACAACAAACAAGCTGCACATTTAGATGATTATTATAAGGCGCAGGATGAAGCGAAAGCAGCGAATCGCGGGATTTGGCAATATCCAGGCTATGTTACAAATCGCGGCTTTGTAAAATCAAAAGTGCCAGGCTGGTCAGCAGGACAAAATCCAGATAAAAATGGCTCATTAGAAAAATCTGTATCAACAAATAAAGCAACTCAAACACAATCTAAAACAACATCTTCAACAAATAATTCATCAACGAAATCAGATGAGGCTTGTACAATTAAAGGAAATATTAATGCCAAGGGTAATAAAAATTACTTCCTTCCAGGCACAAATAATTACGATAATGTACAAGAAGAAAAAATGTTTTGTAGCGAAGAAGAAGCACAAAAAGCAGGATTTAAAAAAGGCTCATAATCAACAAATAGCGTTCTCTTTAGAGAGCGCTATTTTCATATGAAAAGATGCCTGAATTCCAATTTTTGTGTTACTATGAAGTGACTAAACAAATGGGGTGGAAAGCGATGACAAAGGTCTATGTAGTACGACATGGCGAGACGGATTGGAATCGCCATGGCCGCTTACAAGGGGCAACAGATATACCATTAAATACGAGTGGCATTGCTCAGGCGACCGCATGTAGAAATTATTTTCATGACAATAAAGCAGTCGCTATTTTTACGAGCCCCCTGAAACGTGCTTCGGATACGGCCGCGATTATAAATGAGCCATTTCAGTTACCAATTACCCAATTATCAGCGTTTCAAGAGCGTGCATTTGGCCAAGCGGAGGGGATGACGTATGAAGAACGTTCAAAAGTGTATCCTAGAAAAAATTATCCGGGCCAGGAATCATTTTCACATTTTATTGCACGCTTAAAAGAAGGTTTACGCATTATCGAACAGCAATATCCGAACGATGCTGTTATTTTAGTGGCACATGGTGCAGTTATTCATAATTTATTTCAAATTGTTGAAAACGATGATCTGTTCCCGCAAAATGCAAGGCTATCTAATGGAGGCATTAGTACGATGTATACAAAAGATAGCAAGTGGTGGCTTGGAAAGTACAATGAAACCCATCATTTAATGGTATAACTCCTTAAAAAGAGCAGTCTCATGAGCAATGTGAGCTGCTTTTTTTGTTGAAAATTAGTTTGTAAATTGTAAAAGGCGAAATGTCATGAAAAAACGGGTATACTGTTTGAAAAGACATTCATATTATCTTTTTAAAGTCTTATTCAGCTATTTTGTGAGGAATAATACTAAATTTACCAACATTTTTTCCAAAAAATGAACGGTAATATTACAGAATTGTAAATATTGCATTAAGTAATGTAAATTTCAAAGCAACGGAATTAAAAAATTGTTAAGATGACTAAGGCAAGCGACAAAAGCTAGAGGGCTACGCCGCTGAACTAGGAAATACGAGGCTGTAAACAGCTTCATTTTTATAAAAAAGAAAACACACAAGCTCTAGGAGGAACTTATGTTTAATCGAAAAAAAGACGATCCATTCTTTAACAAATTAGCGGAAATTGCAGTGAATGTTCAAAAAGGTTTACACTTCGCAAATGATTTCCACATCCATAACAAAGAAGATCTAGCTGAGATTAGCAAGCAGATGAAACAATATGAAACAGATGGTGATAAGTTAATTCATGAATTAATCGTGATGTTAAACAAATCATTTATGACGCCAATCGAGCGTGAAGATATTTTACAACTTGCGAACAGCATGGATGATGTATTAGACGGTATGGAAGAATGTATCGCCCACTTTGACATGTTTGGCATTGTTGAAGCAGACGATTCGATGAACAGATTCGTAGAAAATATCGTAGCAAGCTCAGATGAAATTGTGTTAGCAATGGAGAAATTGCAAAACAAAAAATTAGTTGAGATGCGCGAAAATGCTATTAAAATTAAAGATTACGAATCAAAATGTGATGAAGTATTACGAAAATCAATCAAGCAACTGTTCTTACACGAAACAGATCCAATTCGTATTATTCAGTATAAGGATATTTACGAACAACTTGAAGATATCGCGGATGATTGCCAAACAGTAGCCAATACTATGGAAACAATCATCATGCGAAATGCATAAGAGGCAGGCTGATTAGATGGATACACTAATACTTTTAACGCTTTTGGTCGTTGTCTTTGCACTTGCATTTGACTTTATTAACGGCTTCCATGACACAGCAAATGCCATTGCTACATCGGTTTCAACGCGTGCGTTACCACCAAAAACGGCTGTTATTATGGCAGCAATCATGAACTTTGTTGGTGCGATTACATTCACAGGTGTAGCGAAGGCGATTACGAAAGATATCGTTGACCCATTTGCTCTTCAAAATGGAACGCTCGTTATTTTAGCAGCATTAATTGCCGCAATTGCATGGAACTTAATTACATGGTACTTCGGGATTCCATCAAGTTCATCTCATGCAATTATCGGTTCGATTGCGGGTGCCGCAATTGCCGCAGCAGGTTTTGGTATTTTAAACTACGAAGGCTTTATTAAAATTTTACAAGCGTTACTTCTATCTCCGTTTATCGCGATTGCGGTTGGATTCTTGATGATGTCACTCTTTAAAGTTATTTTTAAGGGCTTTAATTTATATAAAACGAATAAAGGCTTCCGTACAGTACAAATTGGTACGGCAGCATTACAAGCTTTCACGCACGGTACAAACGATGCGCAAAAAGCAATGGGTATCATTACAATGGCTTTAATTGCTGCAGGTATGCAATCAGATGATGAGGTACAGGAATGGGTACGTTTTGCCTGTGCACTTGCAATGGGTCTAGGTACGTCAATTGGTGGTTATAAAATCATCAAAACAGTTGGTGGTAAAATCATGAAAATTCGTCCAGTAAATGGTGTAGCAGCTGACCTATCATCTGCTTCAATCATCTTCGGTGCGACATTGATTCATTTGCCAGTATCAACGACACATGTTATTTCTTCAGCTATCATGGGTGTTGGTGCAGCACAACGTGTGAAAGGCGTAAAATGGGGCGTTGCTCGTAAAATCGTCTTAACATGGATTATTACATTACCAATCTCAGCAACATTAGCAGGATTAATTTACTTGCTATTAAATTTATTTGTCTGACGAATTGTAATATTAAGTGCACCACTCAAAATAAATAAAAAAAGACCCATTCAATATGAGCCTGTATAATTAAAGTTCCTACACCAAAATCAACAGGGGGCC